>JAICMD010000243.1 GCA_025929405.1 Mucilaginibacter sp.
TAAAAGGATAACATAAAAAAGAAGAACCGTTATGATAAAGCCCGTCAATAAGCTTTTTATTACATAACCGTTCTTCTTTTTTAAAGGTGTACATTTTGCTAATTAATGAACCGAACCTAAAGGTACCAGGAGGTAATTGTCCGGTTCAACCGCCCTGTACAGGAGCAGTAACCAGCTTATGCTTTATGACGACGCTCGTCAGATACTGTTAATCTTTTTCTGCCTTTGGCTCTTCTGGCTGCTAATACTCTTCTACCGTTAGCAGACGACATGCGCTCACGGAAACCGTGTTTATTTCTTCTTTTTCTTTGAGAAGGCTGGAACGTTCTTTTCATGACTTTGTGTTATATCCGTTGTTTTAAAAAACAAGAGCGCAAATGTAGTGTATTTTCTAAACTTTGTCAAATACTTTTTAGTTAAAGTTCATTGTTGATGGTTCATGGTAATGCTATGAATGATGAACTATCAACTATGAACCAATGCTATTGCTGCTTCGCCAAAATATCGCGTATTTCAGTCAGCAATACTTCTTCTTTAGTAGGCACCGGCTCGGGCGCAGGTGCAGCTTCTTCTTTCTTTTTAGTCATATTTATAGCTTTAACAATAATAAACAGGGCTATAGCAACTATTATAAATGATATAACCTGCGACAAAAAGTTACCATACTTAATGGCGGTACCCGGTATCACCAGTTCGGACAAGTTGGTTAAATGGGCCGCTTTTAATGCCGGGGTAAGTATAGCCGGGGTAATAATATCATCAACCATTGAGCTTACTATCTTACCAAATGCAGCACCAATAACCACTGCAACAGCAAGATCAACCACATTGCCACGCATGGCAAACTCTTTAAATTCTTTTGTAATAGCCATAAATCATTATTTTGTTATTTATAAAGTTATTAATAAAAGGTAAATCAATACAAACAAAAGCTGCTCTTTTTTATTTACAATCAGTAAACACACGCCTTCAACTTATTTTCTGTTTTAAGGCTAATTGATGTATTTTTGCTTCATCGCACTATGTTAAAACAAAATCTTCAGCAAAAGCTCCTTCAAAAACTTTCGCCTCAGCAAATACAATTTATAAAATTGCTGCAGGTGCCCACAGTATCATTAGACACCCGGATTAAAGAAGAGCTTGAAGAAAATCCTGCCCTTGAAGATTTGAGTTTAACTAACCTTAACGAACCCGAAGAGCAGTACCCCGACCGTGACCCGGATGAAGATATTTATAACGCTGATGAAGAAAAAGGCGAGGCCGAAGAATTTAACATAGATGATTACCTGCAGGAAGACGATGTAAATGATTATGGCTCGCGCTATGACCAGAACGGTGATGATGAAGAGGACCGCAAAGAGATGCCTATTGCGGTACAAAACTCATTTTTTGAGAGCTTGCAGGCGCAATTAGATATGCTGCCCTTATCTGATAAGGATTTCAGAATAGGCAAACAGATTATAGGCAGCCTGGACGATGATGGTTATTTGCGCCGCCCGATTACTTCGCTTACTGACGATCTTGCATTTTCGCAAAATGTTATGGCCGAGGATGATGAGGTGGAGGATATGCTAAAGGTTATTCAAAGCTTTGACCCTCCCGGCGTAGGCGCACGCAGTTTACAGGAATGTTTGCTGATACAATTGCGCAAAAAAGACGCAAATGACCCCATTATAGTTAAGGCCATATTGGTTGTTGAGCATCATCTGGACGAATTTACCCGCAAGCATTATGATAAGCTTGAAAAATCATTGAATATGACATCGGGCGAATTACGCAGCGTAGTAAATGAGATACTGAAACTTAACCCTAAACCGGGCGATACCAGCGAGGTTAATACCAAACAAATGCAGGTTATCCCTGATTTTCATATCAAAAACAGCGATGGCACATTAATACTTACCCTTAATGCCAAAAACGCTCCCGAGCTGCGTGTAAGCCGCTCGTACCAGGAAATGTTTCAGCATTATGACAAGGCATCGCAAAAGGATAAGAAACTAAAAGAGGCCGTACAATTTGTAAAGCAAAAGCTCGATTCGGCCAAATGGTTTATTGATGCCATTAAACAGCGCCAGCAAACCCTGTTAAAAACCATGAACGCCATAATGCAGTATCTATATGAGTTTTTTTTAACGGGCGATGACCGCAGCCTTAAACCTATGATATTAAAGGATATTGCCGATAAGATAGATATGGATATATCAACCGTATCACGCGTAGCCAACTCAAAATATGTACAAACCGAGCATGGTACCTTTTTATTAAAATCATTCTTCTCAGAAGCTATTCAAACTGAAAGCGGTGAGGAGGTATCAAACAAAGAGGTTAAGAAAATACTTGAAGAAAACATCGGCAAAGAAGACAAACGCCACCCATTGGCCGATGAAAAGCTTACAGAGATATTAAAAGAAGCGGGATACAATATAGCACGCCGTACTGTAGCCAAATACCGCGAACAAATGAATATCCCGGTAGCAAGGTTGCGCAAGGAGCTTTAGTCTCCATATCCCTAAAGGGAAATTTTTGAACAAACAGATTATAAAAAACCAAAAGCCCGCTTGCAATAAACAAACGGGCTTTTGGTTTTATGCTCCCATTCAGGGGGGGGCGGGGGTTAAAAACTGTATCTCGGACAGGTTACTTTATAAAGGTTATTTAATAATATGCCAATAACCAATTCATGGCTGACATTACTTACTGTATTTAATGCTGATGTAGTTACATCATAAGAATAGCCTACATTAAGAAACGAGCTTAAATAAAAGCCGGCCATGGCACCAAACGAATCGGCATGACGGTATGAACCGCCTATCCAAAAATTATCTCTAAATGCCAGTTTCATATTAAGATCATAAGTTAACGGAACGGGGTTTATTTGTTTTACCAATACTGATGGCATAAGGGTTAAATCATCCGAAACAAAGAGCTTTACACCCGCCGTAAAAAAATAATGCGGAACGGTTTTAATAACATCAATTGATGTTGATTTTAAATATAAACTTTGAGGGAGTATTTGCTGCGCCGATATACCGAAGTAATAATTTGACGAATATAACCATGCGCCAACGCCTAAATCGGGCTGAAACTGGCTGTTATTGCCATTTGCTATTGCAGGGTCAAGTGCAGTTTCGAGTGTAATTTCAGAAGTATTGAGGCTTGTACGCATAAATCCGGCAGAGACCCCTACTGATAGATTTAACCGCTCGGTAAGGCCCAGATGATAGGCATAAGTAGCATCTATATTAGTTTGTGTAATTGGCCCTGCCCTATCAGTAATTACGGTTGCGCCAATGCCATGGTGCGGCGGGGCGGCCATATATTCCTGCGTAAATGATCTGCTGAAGGGATTTTCACCGCCACCGGCTGAAAATGAACTTGCATCTCCCTGCACAAACTCTTTACCCAACGGCGCATTAATGGTTAAATAACTTGTTACCGGCGCCCCGTTTAAGCCCGTCCACTGGCTGCGGTAGCCTGCTTTAACATCAGTATAATTTTCAATACCGGTTACAGCCGGGTTTAATAAATAATTATTAAAAAAGTATTGTGTATACTGTGGGCGCTGCTGCGCCATTGAAGCATTTACAATAAATATAAAAAATGCGTAAAATAAAAATCTCTTCATATACCTAAAGCACAGACGCAAATGTTAACAAGGTTTACCGTAAAAGGTTCTAAAATAAAATTTTTACTAATATAAATTTATTCGGCTACACTCCAACTAAATTATCGGACAATGGTTACATAACCTGATATTACCTTACGGCCGCTATTAGGGTTTATAATGTAATAATAAACACCGGCCGGTAAATTGCTGCTTTTATATTTGCCATCCCAGGGCACCGGGTATCCGTTTGAAAAAAATACCTTTTCGCCCAGCCTGTTAAATACTTCTACCGTTGCTTTTGGATAAGTATCCAGGTATTTAATAATCCATGTATCGTTTATACCATCGCCGTTAGGCGTAAAGGTATTATTTACTACCGGCGCCTTTAAAACGCTTACGGCAATTTGTGCTGCAGTGCTGCATAATTTGTCTGACGTTACCACAAGCGTATAAGTTATATCATCCGCAGGGCTGGCAACCGGGTTTAAAATATCATCGCGACTAAGCCCGGTTGATGGCGACCATTTATAAGTTAGCGTACCACTGGCAATCGCGGCATTGGCATTTAAGGTTATTTGCCCCCCATCCAACAATTGTGCATTTGTTGCCAGCGTTATTACCGGCATTGGGTTAACTGTAACAGTTAATGTTGTAGTATAGGTACAACCCGTGGCTGTTGAAGTAAATAAATAATTAATAACAAACGTACCCGGACCGGATACTTTAGGATCAAACAAACCGCTTGACGATACCCCTGTACCAGCAAACACACCCGAACCCACAAAGCCATTATTGATTTCCTGAATTTGCAACGGAGCATCGTTTTGGCATAGGGTTATATTATTTGCAGGGTTTAACGTTATAACAGGATTGGCATTAACGGTGATAGTTTTTGTTATTTCGTCAGTACAAATACCGCCTGAATATACTACCATCTTAACCTGGTAATTAGTTTGTAATGGCGAATGCATTAGCGGATAAGTGTGATGGTATTTTTTATCAGCAGGCATATTGGCCAAAGTATATGTTTCTGAAACGGTTGGATTATTTGTATAGTCAAAATACCATACTATTTTAGTGATATTACCAAAATCAACTGATGATTGGTCTGTAAAAACAACATCATCACTGCTGCATATAGTAGCCGGGAAAGCAAAAGCTGCTTTAGGTGTAGAGCCATTAACCGTAATAGTTTGGCTTTTTACATTAACGCAACCCGATGCTGAGGTTACCGTTAATGTTACTGTATAATTTGCTGCCTGTGTATATTTATGCTGCGGATTTTTTAATGTTGATATATTATTTGCAGAAGATGCATTTGGGTCGCCAAAGTTCCATAACCAGGTAAAGCCCGAATTATCGGCAATAGTAGTTTTATCGGTAAACTGTGCGGATGCATCAGCCAGGCAAACATCAGGCAAAGCAAAATCAACAATCGGCGTAGAGTTAATTTTTATCGACTGGGTATAAACTGCACTTGAACAGCCTTTATCGGTAATAACGGTTAGTGTAGCATTATAACTACCGGCAGCAGCGTAAATATGCTGAACA
>JAICMD010000191.1 GCA_025929405.1 Mucilaginibacter sp.
ATTTCATTAGCTATACTTTCTGATCCATCCCTGGCCAAACCTTGCTGCATAGCCTGCCTGCTTGCTCCGTTTAAGTTTTTAATAACTATGGCCAGATCATCATCAGCCACTTTCATGGTTAAAAAGTATTTCTTAAACTCATCAACCGTTGCCCACGGAAATACCCTGGCGGCGGGTAAGTTAAATATCTGCGGCTTTAGCAATACAGGTATAATATAGCTTTTGTTGTTAATATGCTCGGGTATTACAATAGTTACGGGTGCGTAACCAACACAGGTAAACCTTATGCTATCGCGCTCATGCACCACAAATGAAAAGTAACCCTCATAGTTAGAGGTTACCGATTGTTTATTGTATGACAGGTTAACAATACTTGCATAAGGCACTACGGCATGCACGCTATCATCACTATGTATAATGCCGGTAAACTGCACCAACGGCCGTTCCTTCTCCTGCGCAAATACACCGGTAGCTAATAACAACAACAATATGCCCAATATATATTTCATTGTGTTATGCCTTACGCCGTTTAATTTAAAATCAACAAATAGGGTTTTAGTTTTTAAAAATACGTAATTGACGATTTATAACTCCAAATTTTAACAATACTTAACAGTTATCGTAAATTTTCAGGGAGCACCGCATCGGGGTCGTCAATATCTGTCAGGTTTATAGCTTCTACAGCCGTTATAGCCGGCACAGCTTTTTGTATAGCCTGCTCAATGCCCGCTTTTAACGTCATGATACTCATAGGGCACGAGCCGCATGAGCCTAATAGCTTTAAGCGCACCACATTTTCAGGGGTTATCTCTTCTATCGATACGTTCCCACCATCGGCTTCCAGATACGGGCGTATAGTATCTAAAGCTTTTTCTACCTCATCTAATAAGCTCATTTTTATACTTTTATTAAAGTAAAGTTATTAATTATTTATAACATTTTGACCAAGGGGCGCTTTAGCATTATTTATTGATATCTGTTGAGCCACCCTTTCGGCCATTTCAATAAATGCGGCTCGCATAATTCCCTCTTCATTCAGCACAATAGGCTTACCTGCATCGCCCGAATCACTGATGCCTTTTACAAGCGGTATCTCGCCTAAAAAGGGCACTTCTAACACATCGGCCAGTTTACGGCCGCCGCCTTGCCCAAATATGTAATACTTGTTTTCAGGTAATTCTGCAGGGGTAAAGTAGGCCATATTTTCAACTATACCCAATATCGGCACATTAATAGCTTCCATCATAAACATGCCAATACCCTTTTTAGCATCAGCAAGTGCCACGTTTTGCGGAGTGGTAACAATTACCGCCCCCGTAACAGGGAAGGTTTGTGTTATGGTGATATGTATATCGCCGGTACCGGGAGGCAAATCAACCACCAGGTAATCCAGTTCGCCCCAGTCGGCATCATTAAATAGTTGCTTTACCGCTGTTGATACCATTGGCCCGCGCCATGGTACAGGTTGGTTAGGGTCGGTAAAAAAACCTATGGATAACAGCTTAATACCATATTTTTCAATCGGCTCAATGCGTGTTTTGCCATCAACCTGGCTGGCCTGTGGTTTGGCGCCTTCCAACCCAAACATAATTGGGATAGACGGGCCATAAATATCGGCATCAATTAACCCCACCTTTGCTCCCGAGCTTGCCAAACCCAAAGCCAAATTTACCGCCACGGTTGACTTACCCACACCACCCTTGCCTGATGCCACCGCAATAATATTTTTAACATTGGGCACACCCGTATTTTTTTGCGTGGTAACGCGCGATGTCATGTTAACCATAACCGCCACATCCTTGCTTATAAAATGCGCAATGGCATTGCGGCAGGCATTTTCAATTAACCCTTTTAACGGGCAGGCAGGCGTTGTTAAAATAACCGAAAAGCTTAGGTTATTGCCATCAATAACAATATCCTGTATCATGTTTAAGGTTACCAGGTCCTTTTTAAGGTCGGGTTCCTCCACATGGCTTAATGCCTGTAAAACTTGGTCTGTAGTAATGCTCATATCTTAACACGCAAACTTACTAAAACGGGGGGTAAGTAATGTCATGGTAATGATAAAATGGATTGGTAATGGTGATTAGTGAAGCATTGAGGCAATTTCTATCTGTCGAGTCCCGCTTTTCTACCTATACGAGATTGCTCGCCCATTCACGGTTGCGCTTGTTCCTGCTAGCAATGACGCGAAGATGAGTGGCAGGTGCGGACGGACTGACAAACCGAACCCAAAAACATAAGCATGCAAAGGCCTGCCGGAAAACGCGGGCCATGCGTAAATGCCACGAGCGGGGAAGGATTTTTCCGGCTTGATTTTTTGTTACTTTTTCATCAAGGAAAAAGTAATAGGCCTCCGCGGCTATGAGCGGACGATGTTATCAGTTTCTACAAAATATTGTGCTTAGTAAACGCGGAGGTGCTTCGTCCGCTCACGGCTGCGCTCGTTCCTGCTCGAAATTGACGCGTGGAGTGTTAGCGCAAAGATTGCTTCGCTCGCTTATAGCTGCGCTCGTTCCGGCTCGCAATGACGCGGTGGTTTGATTAGCGTAATCAAATAATCAAACTAATCAGTGATTCAGACACCGCATGGGAAACATTTTAACAATCCCAACGTTTTTATCGGACAAGATTTGATTAGTTTTGAGGTAAATTTTTTTTGATGCATCGTATACCACCTAAATATATCCGCATTGCCGGGATTGTTGCCGCTTCGTTACTTGTTATTTTAATTATTGGTGGGGCCATAGTTTACTCCAAGCGCGAAGCATTGCTGCAAAGCGCCATTATTAAGCTTAAAGCCAAAGCTAAAAAGGAATATAATTTAGATGTTCAAATAGGCTCGGCCCGCTTTACAGGTTTAGCCACCGTTGCTTTTGATGGCATTACGGTTGTGCCGCAAAATCGCGACAGCCTGCTATCTATCAAAAAGTTTGATGTGGGCATTAAAATACTTCCGCTCATTTTTGGCAACGTTAAGCTGGCCGACTTAAATATGGATAACGGCCATTTAAACTTCACCAACATAAACGGCGTTAAAAACTTTGATTTCTTGTTTAAAAAGAAAAAAGATACTACTGTACAGCGGCAAAAAGTTGATCTTTCGGAGCTTGCCAACAATTTAATAAAGCAGGTATTATATAAAATACCTGATAATATGCAGGTAAACAACTTTTTAGTAAGCTATAAAGGCGATACCACATCATTAAAATTACTTACACAAAAAGCAGTTATTGATAATGGCAATCTTACATCAACCATAAATGTTAATGATGGTGCAGCCACCTGGCACTTTGCGGGCACCATGCATCCAAGCGAAAAGGAGATAGACATTAAGCTGTATGCTGACGGTAAAAAAGTAGAGATGCCGCTTATTGAGCAAAAGTATAAGCTAAAGCTCAACTTTGATGAGCTTACCATGCGCCTAACGGATGTTAAGCACAGCAGTGGCGAAACCACTGTGGAAAGTTATTTTGGTGTGCGCAACCTGTTAATTAATCATAAGGCGCTGTCATCATCAGATATTGTGGTGCCCGATGGGGCCATTGAGGCTAACCTGGTTGTTGGCAGCAATTATGTATCGGTAGATAGCTCGTCGGTTATCCACCTAAAAAAAATTACGGCCCACCCTTATATCAAATACACACTTAACCCATCAAAAATTTACGAATTAAAAGTAAATACCGGCTGGCTGCCTGCGCAGGATATTTTTGATTCTTTCCCTTCGGGGATGTTTGAATCCTTTCAGGGTATTAAAGTTGCAGGTAATTTAAACTATAGTTTTAACATTTATCTGGACACCGCACACCCCGATGATGTACAATTTGATTCGAGCTTAAATAAGGATGATTTTAAGGTGATACAATACGGCAAAGCCGATCTGCGAAAACTGAATGGCAGCTTTGTTTATACCCCGTATAAAAACGGCAAACCGCTGCCATCAAGAATTATTGGCCCGGAGAATCCTAACTATACCCCGCTTGATGAGATTGCGCCTGACCTGCGCAATGCGGTAATGACTGCCGAGGACCCTACATTTTATAAAAACCGTGGGTTTGTTGAAGAGGCCATACGCAAATCAATAGCTACTGATTTTAAAGAAAAAAAGTTTAAGCGCGGCGGCAGTACCATATCCATGCAACTGGTGAAAAACACTTTTTTAAGCCAGGAAAAAACCCTCGCACGTAAAATTGAGGAGATACTGATAGTATGGATGATAGAGAACAATAACATCATGACCAAGGCCCGTATGCTTGAGGTTTATTTTAATATTGTAGAGTGGGGGCCAAATATTTACGGCATACGCGAAGCGGCAAATTATTATTTCGGCGTAAGCCCGGCCGAACTTACTTTGGGCCAAAGTATTTATCTGGCCAATATTGTACCCAAGCCAAGTAAAGGTTTATATGCCTTTTTGCCCGATGGTTCGTTACGGCCAGGGTTAATTAATTATTTTAACTCATTGGGCCGCTTAATGGCGGGGCAGTATTTAACCAAGCGCGATACTAGCACTGCTTATGGCTTTTATAGCGTAAGGCTTAAAGAGGGCCTGCGCAAGGAAATAGCTCCTGTTGATTCGGTTACGGCAACGCAAATGTTAAATGCCTCAGACCCGGATGATGACATTGTATTGCCTATAATTACCCCTTTGAGCGAGCCTGAAAAGCCCCGGCAAACCTTCTTACAACGATTATTTGGCAAAAAAGACACCGTTGCCCAAAAACTGGAGCAAAAATTAAAGGATGAAGAAAACCAAAGGATAAATAATATTGACACCGCTGGCAAAACCAAAAAACAACTACGGCAGGAAAAACGGGAAATAAAGCGCCAGCAAAAAGCAAAACGGCAGGACCTGAAAGACAAGGGCCTGTTATAGTATTGCATCCACATGACGATATTTAATGTTTAAACATGCAATTTTGGTGTTTAAACATATAAATATTATATCATGGCACTTATAGATAAATTGCAATGGCGCGCCGCCATTAAAAAATTCGATCATACCAAAAAGCTCACAACCGAACAATTAAATGCATTGCTTGATGCCGTTCAGTTATCACCTTCAGGTGCGGGCCTGCAACCTTATAAAATCTTAGTGGTTGAGGATGCCGAAATACGTGAAAAGCTTCGCGAAGCGGCTTATGGACAGGCCCAGTTAACGCAATCATCGCACGTAATAATATTTGCTGCCGAAACACATGTTAATGCCGATTTTGTAGCAAAGTATATTGACCTTATAGCACAAACCCGCAATGTTGGCCGCGAAACACTGGTTGGCTTTGAGCAAAGCATTTTAAATAATGTAAACAACCAAACCGAAGACCAAAGGGTAATATCAGCAGCAAAGCAAACTTATATTGCATTGGGTATTCTATTAGCCGCAGCAGCCGATATGGGTATTGATGCCTGCCCTATGGAAGGCTTTCAGGCCGGTAAATTTGACGAAATACTGGGGCTTGATAAGCTAGGGTTAACCTCAACGGTAATTGCACCTATAGGCTACCGGTCTGACGAGGATGTGTATAGTAAAATGGCTAAAGTACGCAGGCCTAAAGAAGAGTTATTTATACATATTTAATATCTATACAAATAATATTAAAGCCTCGCCATGCGGGGCTTTTCTTTTTGGGAAGGTTTTTTAACTATCTGTAAATTAATGGCATGTGGTTTGCATTGTGTTTAATGTAAAAATTAATATTATGTCAAAGAAAATATTGATTGTGGATGATAACGAGTTTATGATAGAGATCATGACGTTTATATTAATGAACAAAGGTTATGAAGTAATGACTCTTTATAAGGGAGATAGGGTACTTGACACAGTATTGGCCGATCATCCCGACCTGATTATACTGGATATTAGTCTGCCAGATGCCGATGGGCGCGAGGTATGTAAATTATTAAAGATGAATACCTATACACGGAAGCTCCCCGTTATTATATGCTCGGCAAATGATGATGTAGATGAGGCACTTAAACAAAGCGGCGCACCTGATGATGTGCTGCACAAGCCTTTTGATACGCTGGAATTTATCGAAAAGATAGAATTGCAGTTAGCGGCTTAATTTTAAGTTATAAAATTTACCAACATCCGGTTGTACATTACCCTAAAACAGGTTAACTTGCAGCAGGATGGCTTTATATATCACTTCACTAAATTCGGGCAGTAACGGCAACTGTTATTACGTTGGCAATAACAATGAAGCCGTATTAATTGATGCCGGCATATCCTGCCGCGAAACCGAAACAAGGATGAAGCGCCTGGGGCTTTCCATGCATAAGGTAAAGGCTATTTTTATATCGCATGAACATTCGGACCATATACGTGGTGTTGAGGTAATTGCTAAAAAATATAATATACCGGTTTATATCAGCCCTTTAACATTAATGCATGGCGGCCTAACACTAAGTGAAAGTTTGATACGCACGCTTAATCACCTCCAGGCTATAATCATTGGAGCCATAACCGTTACTGCCTTTAAAAAACTGCATGATGCTGCCGAGCCGCATAGTTTTATGCTATCGGCAAATGGGATTAATGTGGGTGTATTTACTGATATTGGCGCAGTATGCGATAATGTTATCCATCATTTCAGGCAATGCCATGCTGCTTTCCTGGAGGCTAATTATGATGAGGATATGCTTGAAAACGGCCGCTACCCTTATCATTTAAAAAGGCGCATCAGGGGTGGCAATGGCCATTTATCAAACAGGCAGGCATTATCTCTTTTTATTGATCATAAACCCGAAGTAATGAGCCATCTTTTGCTGGCACATTTATCAAAAGATAATAACAACCCTGAGC
>JAICMD010000349.1 GCA_025929405.1 Mucilaginibacter sp.
AGCACGACCGGTAGCATCCTGGAAGATAGCGTAGCTTGAGTTTAAGCCACGGCCCTGCAGGAACATACGGCGTAATGAAGTACCCGAACCTTTAGGAGCAACCAAAAACACGTCAACATCAGCAGGAGGCACAATGCCGGTTTGCTCGTTGAAGGTGATACCAAAGCCATGAGAAAAATATAAAGCTTTGCCCGGAGTTAAGTGTTTTTTAACAGTTGGCCATAAAGCAATTTGTGCCGCATCGCTCAATAAGTAGCAAATAACGGTACCGCGCTCTAAAGCTTCTTCAATTTCAAATAAGGTTTCGCCGGGAACGAAGCCATCAGCGATAGCTTTATCCCAGGTTTTTGAATTTTTACGCTGACCAACAATAACATTAATGCCATTGTCTTTTTGGTTTAACGCCTGGCCGGGGCCTTGAACGCCATAACCGATAACAGCAACAACTTCATTTTTTAAAATGTCCTGTGCTTTTGATAAAGGGAACTCCTCGCGGGTTACTACATTTTCTTCAGTGCCGCCGAAATTTAATTTTGCCATTGTTTTGTTTTTTTATTGTTTTGATTTCACCGATTTCTCATCGGTTGGGTTTAATTTACTTATTAAAATACCTTTTAGCTTTCAGCTTTCGCCTTTCAGCTTACATAGTAAATACCTTACTTCCTTTATTTAAATATTCATTTTCCATTACATCTTCGCCCGGTTCCAATCGTTCAAACTCGCGCAGTTTGGCGTTAAAGCCGTCGCTATCCTTAATGATAGCTACCCTTGCGCTACGTACAAACTCAATCAGGCCGTAAGGCTGTAATATATTTATCAGGTTATCAGTCTCTTCCCGGTGACCTGTAGTTTCAAACACGGTATAATCTTTCCGTATCACTACCGCGCGGGCACCATTTTCGCGCAATAAACGCTCAACGCTAACCTTTTCGGCAATAACATCGGTTGATACCTTGTATAGTGCCAGTTCCTGCCAAATAATATCCTCGTTGGTATGATAGTACACTTTTAAAACCTCTACCTGCTTTTCTATCTGGCGGCAAAGTTTGCGCACTACATCTTCCGATTCGTTTATCACAATGTTAAAGCGGTGAATACTGTCAATCTCTGACGGTGAAGTATTCAGGCTTTCGATATTTATTTTTCGGCGTGTAAATATAATAGCTATCCGGTTTAATAACCCAACCTGATTTTCGGTATAGATAGTAATGTTATATTCCTGCTTTTCTGTTTCTTGATTCATTGTCTTAATCATTTTAGTCATTGGTCATTAACCTTTCAGCTTTTAGCTTTCACCTTTCTGCTTATTTTAACCTGATCTCACTTACGCTGCATCCTTGCGGCACCATCGGGAACACGTTGTTCTCCTTAGTTACCATCACTTCAAGCAGGTATGAACCTTTACTATCAATTAATTCCTTTAAAGCACCTTGCAAATCAGTACGCTCTGAAATTGATTTGCCGGGGATTTTATAAGCAGCAGCCAAAGCTACAAAATCAGGGCTTTGGATATCAACAAACGAATATCTGCGTTCGTTAAACAACTCCTGCCATTGACGTACCATGCCTAAAAACCGGTTATTTAATATAATGATCTTTACATCAACGCCGCTTTGCATAATGGTGCCCAATTCCTGACAAGTCATCTGGAAACCTCCATCGCCAATAATGGCAACTACTGTACGGTCCTGGGCGCCATATTTAGCGCCTATGGCCGCAGGCAAAGCAAAACCCATAGTGCCCAAGCCTCCGCTGGTAACATTGCTTCGTGTTTTGTTAAACTGCGCGTAACGGCAAGCTACCATCTGATGCTGACCAACATCCGTAACAATAACAGCCTCGCCGTTGGTGAGTATATTTAATTGTTTTATAACCTCGCCCATCGTCATTTCGCCCGATGTGGGGTTCAACTCCGGTTCAATAACTGCTTCAACTTCTTTGCGGGTGTACTCATTAAATTTATTAACCCACTCGGTATGTTGTTTTTGTTGAACCAAGTCGGTTAGTAAGGGCAATGTTTCTTTACAATCGCCCCATACAGGTACAGTAGTCTTTACATTTTTTTCAATCTCGGCAGGTTAAATATCCAGGTGGATAACCTTAGCTTGTTTGGAATATTTATCTAAACGGCCGGTTACGCGATCATCAAAACGCATACCTATGGCAATTAATACATC
>JAICMD010000096.1 GCA_025929405.1 Mucilaginibacter sp.
AAAGTACCCGTTTTTAAATTGGCTGAAAATACCTGATCAAGGCCCGGCACTAATGAGTAGTTATAAGTAAACTGTATTGGCGCAGCATCGGTCAGGAAATCATTAAGTGAGTTATAGATGTATGAACCTGCAGCACCCGGCATAAATGAATTACCTATGCGCTGATACTCATAATTTATACCTGCTGTAACGGTATGCTTACCTGCATAATAAGTTAAGTTATCGTACAAGCTGGTTGTATTATCAATAACCTCATTATACTTGGTGTATGGGTCAGAGCCTGCAGTAATATAGTTGCTGCCTGCACCGTTAAAAATATCAATAGTTGGAAATATACCACCTTTACTGGTCCTTGGATTATCGTAGTTTTTAAAGGTTAACAATAACTGGTTTGATAATTTAGGGCTTATAGAACTGTTTAACTCGGCAGTACCGGTTTTTACAAGATTTAAGAAACCATAGTTTGAATTAGCAAACGCAATAGATTGATTGCTGTACCTGCCGTTTGGTAAACCGCCCGAACCACGGGTAGTAGTTGTTAACGGGCCTGTACTGTAGGTGTATGACCCATTGTTTGGCGTACTGGTGCTATTAACTGCAATATCGCTGGTTGCGTTTAAGTAGCTGTATTTTAATGTCAGTTTGTTTTTGGTATTAATGTTCCAGTCTAACTTTATCAAATACTTGGTGTTTTTAGGCTGAAAAGCAGGAAAGTTATCATAACCGCCAGCTTCATAACCAAACTTACTTAATAAATAATCATGCACTTTTTGCAGGTCGGCAACCGGAGTAGCGGCTACAGTACCGGTACCTGATCCTCCTGTTGGCGAATAATTAAGACCCGGGCTTGTAGCAACTTCGCGTTCATAGTTAGCAAAAAAGAACAATTTATTTTTAATGATGGGTCCGCCTAAAGTAGCACCATAAGTAGTACTGCTTGATTTTGCGATGGAATTGGAGATATTATTATCGCCGATGTGAACACCGTTAAATGACTGATTTTTATAATAAGTATAAGCAGAACCATGGAAAGTATTGGTACCACTTTTAGTAGTAGCATAAATACCTGCACCGGTAAAGCCTGATTGACGAACATCAAATGGCGAGTTGTTGATAGAAAGCTCGTCATAAGTTTCAATAGAGATAGGCTGTGCACCACCGCCCGGAAACAAGTCTGATGACGTACCAAATGTATTATTTAAGTTAGCGCCATCAACAGTTACGCTGTTTAAACGCGAATCGCGGCCGCCAAAACTACCGTTTCCATTTGCCTGCGGCGATAGACGTGTAAAATCGGTTACGCTTCTGCTAAAAGTTGGCAAAGTTGCAAGCGCTGTTCTGTTAATATTAGTAGTAGCACCAGATTTGGCCGAAACTATGCGTTTAGAAGATACAATATTAACTGCTTGCAGTTGTACCCCACTTACAGACATTTGTAAATTTACAATGTAAGGCTCGCCTAATTTTAAAGTAATATCATTTAAGGTAGCTTTAGCATAACCAATAAATGATACAGTAACGGTATAAGGGCCGCCTACACGCATACCCGGTAAGTTAAATAAACCGTCTTTGTTGGTTACACCGCTGTATACGGTACCTGACGGTGTGTGAGTAGCAACTACTGTTGCTCCGGGAAGGGTCTCCCCCTTTTCGTCTTTGATCGTTCCCGTCATACTACTTGAAGTTACCTGGGCAAGGGCAGCTCCGGCAGTAATGATACTAAAAAATAGGATTAGTAAATACTTCCTCATACTTGTTTTGTACTTTGAGATAAATAAATCAATTAATTGTGCACAAATATAACTGTAGCATAGTAGGTAATATTAAATTAATGTTAATATTTTTTACTTTTTTTCAACATTTAACAAGCTTTATAAAAATGCATTGAAAAATCTAACCAGTTTAATATAACATTTACATTTTTTTGCCTTTTTTGATGTTCCGGTAAAATAAACCAGAAAGCTATGTGTCAAAAAAACATCACTATCTTGTCAATTTGCTGTATTTAGCACCTTTTTATTTAGCTTTGCCATTCAAAAAAAAATTAAACAGCAAAAATCCATGAACTACGATGTAATTGTTATAGGGTCGGGCCCGGGTGGTTATGTAGCTGCTATCCGTGCTTCGCAGCTCGGTTTAAAAACTGCAGTAGTTGAAAAAGAATCATTAGGCGGTATTTGCCTTAACTGGGGCTGTATACCAACCAAAGCCCTGTTAAAAAGCGCCCAGGTGTTTGAATATATAAACCATGCTGCCGATTACGGTATTACTGTACCTAATGCCGGTGAGGTTAACTTTGAGGCCGTTATAAAACGCAGCCGCGGTGTAGCTGATGGTATGAGCAAGGGCGTGCAATTCCTGATGAAGAAGAATAAAATAGATGTGATAATGGGTTTTGGCAAGCTTAAAGGCAAAGGCGTTGTTGAAGTTAAAAACGACGAAGGTACCAAAGAAGTTACTGCTAAACACATCATATTAGCTACCGGCGGCCGCTCGCGCGAGTTGCCAAACCTTAAACAGGACGGCAAAAAGGTAATTGGCTACCGCCAGGCTATGTCGTTGCCAAAACAGCCAAAATCATTAATCGTGGTGGGTTCAGGAGCTATAGGTATTGAGTTTGCTTATTTTTATAATTCATTAGGTACCAAAGTTACCGTAGTTGAATATCTGGATAATATTGTACCGCTTGAGGACGAAGAAGTTTCAAAACAATTAAACCGCATCCTTAAAAAGCAGGGCATCAACATCATGACCAGTTCAAACGTTGAAGCGGTTGACAGTACCGGCGATATTTGCAAAGTCACTGTTAAAACAGCTTCGGGAACAGAAGTTATTGAAGCCGAAATTGTATTATCCGCAGTTGGCATTGCTACCAACCTTGAAGGCATCGGCCTGGAAGAAGCTGGCGTAAAAACCGATAAAGGCAAAGTTTTGGTAGATGATTTTTATAAAACTAATGTAGAAGGCGTATACGCTATTGGCGATATTGTTAAGGGCCAGGCATTGGCACACGTAGCATCAGCCGAAGGTATTATTTGTGTTGAAAAAATTGCAGGACACAACCCTGAACCGTTAAATTATAATAACATACCTGGTTGTACTTATTGCAGCCCGGAGATAGCATCAGTTGGCTATACCGAAAAAGCTGCACGTGAAGCAGGTTACGAACTTAAAATAGGCCGTTTCCCATTCTCAGCATCAGGCAAGGCAAGCGCTGCCGGTGCAAAAGATGGTTTTGTTAAAGTGATTTTTGACGCCAAGTATGGCGAGTTTTTAGGCGCGCACATGCTGGGCTTTAATGTTACCGAAATGATTGCCGAAGTAGTTACCGCCCGCAAACTGGAAACTACCGGCCATGAGATCATCAAATCAGTACACCCGCACCCAACCATGAGCGAAGCCGTAATGGAAGCCGCTGCTGAAGCGTATGGGGAGTGTATACACTTGTAAAGTCAAAAGTCAAAATTCAAAAGTCAAAATTTAAAAGGGTCGATGGTTTAAATCATCGACCCTTTTAATTATACGTGCTAATTTTTTTGAATTTTTAATTTTTACTTTTGAATTTTAACTTAACCTATGAAACTCCACACGATAAATACGGGCCTTTTCAAGTTAGATGGCGGCGCTATGTTTGGCGTAGTGCCCAAAACTATCTGGAGCAAAACCAACCCGGCTGATGAGAATAACTTATGCACTTTAGCCATGCGCTGCCTGTTGATTGAAGATGCCGATAGATTAATATTGGTTGATACCGGAATAGGCAACAAACAGGATGAAAAGTTTTTCGGCTTTTATTACCTGCATGGCAATGACAGTTTAGAAAAATCTTTGGTTGCATTGGGTTTTACTGCCAATGATATTACCGATGTATTATTAACTCATCTGCACCTTGATCATGTAGGTGGCGCTATTAAGCGCAATGGAGATGAACTGGTACCTGCATTTAAAAATGCCACCTATTGGAGCAACAGGCAACATTGGGACTGGGCCATTAACCCTAATGCCCGCGAAAAGGCATCATTTTTAAAGGAAAACATATTACCCATTGAACAAAGCGGAAAGCTAAAGTTTATTGATGTACAGGAAGGGGTAAAGTTTACCAATAGTGTGCATATCCGCTTTGCATCAGGCCATACAAAGGCCATGATGATGCCGCTAATAAATTACAAAGGCAAACAGGTACTGTATGTAGCCGACCTGGTGCCCACTGTGGGTCATATCCCTCTGCCCTATATCCCGGCTTACGATATGTTTCCGCTAACTACTCTGGACGAAAAAAAGGCCATTTTAGAGGAAGCTGCAGAAAAAAAATATATTTTATTTTTTGAACACGATGCCGTTAATGAGTGTTGTACCGTAATGCAAACAGAAAAAGGCGTACGTTTGGAGAAAGTATTTAAGTTAAGCGATATTTAAGCTGGTATTTACCCAACCTCAAAAACCGTGCAATTTTTTACGAAAAATTGATATAATGTAATCTTTTTTTATTATGCGTTTATAGTGAAAATTCTTCATAACAATTTCATACCTTTGCACGTTCAATTCTAAAGTTAAAAGAATCGAGGTTAATAAAATAAATGAGACAACTCAAGATAACCCAATCCATTACCAATCGTGAATCACAATCGCTTGATAAATATCTTCACGAAATTGGTAAAGTTGACCTAATCACAGCCGAAGAAGAAGTAATATTAGCCCAAAAGATACGCGAGGGGGACCAGGCAGCATTAGAGCGCTTAACAAAAACAAACCTTCGTTTTGTGGTATCAGTAGCAAAACAATACCAAAACCAGGGCCTTACCCTTGGCGACTTAATTAACGAAGGTAACTTAGGTTTAATTAAAGCAGCTAAACGTTTTGACGAAACCAAAGGCTTTAAATTTATATCATACGCCGTATGGTGGATACGCCAGTCGATATTGCAGGCTATTGCCGAGCAATCGCGTATTGTGCGTTTGCCTTTGAACCAGGTAGGTTCATTAAGTAAAATAAGCAAAGCTTTCTCCAAACTGGAGCAGGAATATGAGCGCGAGCCATCGCCCGAAGAATTGGCAGATATATTAGAAACTACTGTCGATAAAATATCTGACACTTTAAGTAACTCTGGTCGCCACGTATCCATGGATGCGCCGTTTGTACAGGGTGAAGAAAATACTTTGCTTGACGTACTGGAAAATGCTGAACCAAATACCGATTCGATATTAATTAACGAATCATTATCTGAAGAGATCAAACGTTCACTATCAACATTAACTGAGCGTGAGCGCGAGATCATTGTATTATTCTTTGGTTTAGGCACTAATCATCCCCTGTCATTAGAAGAGATAGGCGAGAAATTTAACCTTACCCGCGAGCGTGTAAGGCAGATAAAAGATAAAGCCCTGCAAAGGCTACGCCATACTTCAAGAAGCAAGATCCTGAAATCATACCTGGGATAATTTTTAGAATCAAGAAGTAAGAGTCAAGAAACAAGATAGAAAGCCGGATTTCGATAAGAGTCCGGCTTTTATTTTTTATTGTATTTTGGAGCGCAGCAAAGAATCTTGTAAAAGCAATAGGCAGGATGTAAAAGATGCTTCGTTCCTCAGCATGACAACAAAAAACACTGTCATTCTGAACGGAGTGAAGAATCCTATCCCATAAATAAACTGCCGCTTTGGTTTTAACACAATAATTTATATTTTAAAGTGTTTATTACCAAACTGTAATCTTGAAACGCCTGCTCACCTTATCATTTCAATTTTATCGCTTAACATTGCTATACAATATAGCACTAACCATTTGTGCAGCACTGCTGTTTGCTTTTAATGCACGTGGTTTTAACCCGATGATATTGTTACCTGCTAAACTTATAGGTTTTGCGTCTGCCATAGCATTACATTATTACGCATCAAAACAATCTTATTATTATTTCTTAAATACAGGCTATCGTATGCGGACGATATTTTCGGGAGCCTTTATGTTAGATGTATTGCTGTATTTTTCATTAACCTTAACTGCCTATGCATACATTAAAGGTTGATAGTATACAACTGCAATTTAACGGCCGCAAAATATTGCAGGACGTTTACCTGCAATGCAAGCAGGGTGAAATTGTTGGCTTACTGGGTCGCAATGGCTCGGGCAAATCATCGTTGTTAAAAATTATATTCGGTACACTTATGCCCGATTATAAATATGTAGGCATTGATGATAAGTATATAAAAAAGGGATATTTAAATAACCGTATTGCTTATTTACCTCAGCATAACTATCTGCCTAAAGGAATAAAGATAAACACATTGGCCAAAATGCTTGTTGATGAATTTTATTGGGATGAGTTTACCGGATTGCCCATCTACCAAAACCATTATCAAAAAACGGTCGCCGAATTATCAGGCGGCGAACTGCGCAAACTGGAAACCATGATGATAGTTTATAATAAAGCAGACTTTATTTTACTTGACGAGCCATTTACCCATATATCGCCCATACAAACCGAAGAATTTAAGCCCATTTTAAGGCGCTGTGCACAACGCAAGGGCATTATTGTTACCGATCATCAGTATTATAATGTTCTGGATATAAGCGATCGCATTATCCTGTTAAATAACGGCAGCACCAAACCAATTAATGATATTGATGAATTGGTTAGTTACTGTTATATTAGTAATATTAACTCATAATCCTATGGCTATCCCTATTTACCAGGCTGATGCTTTTACCGATAAGCTTTTTGGCGGCAACCCTGCGGCTATTTGTCCGCTTGATAGTTGGCTGCCCGATGATATAATGCAGCAAATTGCTAAAGAAAACAACCTTGCCGAAACTGCTTTTTTTGTAAAAAAAGGCAAAGGTTTTTTGCTACGCTGGTTTACACCCGAGTATGAAATAGACCTTTGCGGTCATGCAACGCTCGCCTCGGCACATATATTGTTTACAGAACTGGCATATAGCGACGATACCATTCATTTTGAAACAGTAAAGGCAGGAACGCTCATTGTAAAAAAGGATGGTGATAAATATTCGATGGATTTCCCCTCACGACCGCCAATACCTATTGAAATACCAAACGGCTTGCAGGAAGCATTAGGCGGCAAACAACCTGTGGCTATACTACGGTCAAGGGATTATTTTGTGGTTTATGAGAATGAGGATGATATACTTGAATTAGGCCCCCGATTTTGCCGCCCTGGCAAAGTTAGATACTGTTGGCACAATAGTTACCGCACCTGGTAAAGATGTTGATTTTGTATCGCGCTTTTTTGCACCCGGAGCAGGCATACCTGAAGACCCCGTAACAGGCTCGGCACATTGCAACCTTATACCTTACTGGGCCAAAAAATTAGGTAAAGATAAATTACATGCTTATCAACTATCGGCCCGCAAAGGCGAGCTATGGTGCGAGTTAAAAGGTGATCGTGTACTCATGAGCGGCAAAGCGGTTACTTATTTAAAGGGAGAGATCGCCCCCCTATAAATCTCCCCCGGAAGGGGAGACTTTTAAAATATCAGGCAATCCTCCCTACCGGGGAGAATTTAGGTGGGCCGGCTAATAAGCTACCGTCATCTGCCCGCGTATATGCTGCGGGTTTTCAATTTCATCAAGTACAGCTACGGCATAATCTTCCATAGTGATAAAACTTTTTCCGTTGGCATCTTTTAAAAGTTGGTTGGTACCTGTACGGAAAATGCCTGTCCGTTCGCCGGGTTCAATTTCGGCAGCGGGACTAATGTAGGTCCATTCCAGTTCCTGCTCTCCCATGTAAAGTTTTAATGCTTCGCGATGTGCCTGTGCGGTCGATTTATATTCCTCTGGAAAAAATGGCATATCTACCAGTTGCTTGCCCGGCTCAACCTCCAGGCTGCCTGCCCCGCCTACAATGATCAATCGGTTAACATGTGCCTGCTTTAAGCCTTTTATCAGCGGCACTGCTACCTCCGCAATGGTTGAAACCGGTATACCTTTTGGCGGACTATAAGCGCTTACCACAGCATCTTGATTAAAAGCGCCGGTTTCTACATCCTGCGCCTTGAACAGGTCGCCTTTGGCAACTTTCAAATGATCATGTATATAAGCGTAATTTTCCGGGTGACGCACTACGGCAGTAACATCATGACCGCGGTTTAATGCTTCTTTTATTATGCGGCTGCCTATACGGCCGCCTGCTCCAAATACAGCTATTTTCATATTATTTGTAGGATTGTAAATCTTATAAGTTAAAAAGGTTATAAATGTTTTAAAGAGTTTTACCCTCCTGTCATTGCTACGCTCGACATCCTCCCTTCGCCTTCGGCGGAAGGAGGAATAGCTATCAATTAGACAAATATACCTCAAACGCCCTCTTTTCGCACAGCGAAGAGAGGGTCGACAAGCGCAGCGCAGTCGGGGTGAGTAAACAAGCCTGCAAATATCTTTCACCTATGAAATATTCATTTTTATGATTATTTTGAAGCCCCGATTATTATTACGGAGAATAGAGATTAAATGCAGCTTACACAATTAGAGATCAAAGGGTTTAAGAGCTTTGGCGATAAGATCACCATCAATTTTAATGAGGGTGTTACCGCTATTGTGGGCCCTAATGGCTGCGGAAAATCAAATGTGGTTGATTCGATACGTTGGGTATTGGGCGAGCAAAGCACACGCATGCTGCGCTCGGAGAAGATGGATAATGTAATATTCAACGGTTCCAAAAGTCGTAAGCCTGCTAACCTTGCCGAGGTATCCTTAACGTTTGATAATACCAAGAACATCCTTCCTACTGATTATTCGCAGATTACGCTTACCCGTAAGCTTTACCGCACCGGCGAAAGCGAGTATCGGCTGAATGATGTACAATGTCGTTTAAAGGATATTACCGATCTGTTTTTAGACACGGGTGTTGGCTCTGATTCGTATGCCATTATTGAGCTGCGAATGATCGAAGAGATCATATCCAACAAGGAAGGCTCTCGACGTAATTTATTTGAGGAAGCATCGGGCATATCCAAATATAAACTTCGCAAAAAACAAACCTTTAATAAGCTAAAAGATACTGAGGCCGACCTGGAACGCGTAGAGGATCTGTTATTTGAGATTGAAAAGAACCTCAAAATGCTGGAGAATCAGGCCAAAAAAGCCGAGCGGTATTATCGCCTAAAAGAGCAGTATAAAACATTGAGCGTTATGCTGGCGTCTTTCCGCATCGTATCGTTCAGCAATTCGTTAAGTAAAATTGAGGAGCAGGAACAAAAGCAGCGCGAAGAAAAAGCAGGTATTGTTACGCAGATAGATACTTTAGAGGCCGCTTTACAGCAACAAAAACTGGATAGCCTTACCCGCGAAAAAAATCTTGCGGCACAGCAAAAGGCTACCAACGAGTTTGTAGCCAAGATACGCGCCTACGAGAGCGATAAAAAAATAAAGAACGAACAGCTAAAGTTTCAGCAGGATAAAGAAGCGCGTTTAACGAGTGATTTGGAACGCGACCGCAATCAACTGAACCACGTATTGTATAACATAAAACGCCTTACTGAAGAAAAAATGCAGGAAGAAGAAAATCTGCAATTGCTTACCGATAAGGTGGCCGATTTAAAAGAGGCGGTAGATGAGTTAAGGCTTACCCAAACATCAGCGCGCAATGAGTTGAACGAACTTACCCAAAGCAACAACAACTTGCAAAACCAGGCCTATAAAGCCGAAAAGGATATTGACATATTACAAATACAGCAGCAGGCCCTTGAGCAGGAAAGCGAGCGTAATATGGAAGATGCCACCAACAAAAAAAGCGAGCTTTCGCATTTTACAGAGGTAGTTGATGAGTTGCAGCAGCGTACCGGACTGCTTGAAAAAGAATACGAGCAGGAAGTAGCGCAGGAAAACCAATTACAGGAACAAATAACCGCTATTGACACTGAACTAAACACTGTTAAAGAAAGCATTATTGTTGAAAGTCGTAAACTGGATGCCAAACAAAACGAGTATAATCTTACCAAAAGTTTGGTGGATAACCTGGAGGGCTTCCCTGAATCTATACGCTTCCTTAAAAATAATGCTGCCTGGGTAAAAAATGTGCCGCTGTTTAGCGATATACTATTTTGCCGCGAGGAATACCGCATAGCCATTGAAAACTACCTGGAACCTTTGATGAACTACTATGTAGTTGAAAATTATGATGAAGCCATACGGGCCATAAACCTGTTGAGCAACTCGTCAAAAGGCAGGGCGCAGTTTTTTGTACTGGATAATTACAAGCAAACCGATAACTCAACCAAACAGGGCGAGACTAACTGGATACCCGCCATGAGCGTTATTGAAGTGGATAAGCGTTACCAGGCTTTGTGTAACCATCTGCTTAAAAATGTTTACCTGGTTAATGACGACCTGGGCCATGAGCTAAACAACACCCCTATTGAAGAAGGAGTTGTGTTATTAGGTAAGAGCGGCAAATTCAACAAAAGCAAATACACCATGGCCGGCGGCTCGGTAGGTTTATTTGAGGGTAAACGTATTGGCCGGGCCAAAAATTTAGAAAATCTGGCAAAAGAGATCAAACAAACCGATGAGCGCGTATTTGATCTTAAAACCAGGTTGGAAGATCTGAAGATAAAACTGGAGCAGTTAAGGGCATCTGGAAAATCGGCAGAGATCAAACAAAAGCAGGAACAGCTTAACCGTTTAAATACCGAACTGATAACCGTAAAAACCCGGCAGGAACAGTATCAAACTTTTATTGAGAACAGCCTGAACCGCAAGGACGACATCGCTCAAAAGATAAGCACCATTAAGGCTGATATTGAAAAGCTGCAGCCGTTGGTGGCTGAGCTTAAAACCAAAAAACAAATACAAACCGAACTGCTTACCGAAAAGCAAGGCGAGTTTAACGAACTGAACGAGATGGTTACTGTGCAATCAAACGCCTATAACCAGGAAAACATTCGCTTTCATCAGCAGCAAAACAAGGTTTCGGGTTTATTAAAGGATCTGGATTATCGATACACTCAACAGGAAACTTTAGAAAAACAGATCAAACAAAATAGCACCGAACCGGAAGTGGTCAAAGCCGCCATACAGGAACATCTGCAAAATTCAGATAC
>JAICMD010000354.1 GCA_025929405.1 Mucilaginibacter sp.
CACTACGGTGCCAATATCGCGGCCATCCATCACAATGTTTTTTGACCGTCCCATGCGTTGCTGCTGCTTTACCATCTCCACACGTACATCATGAATGGCAGATACTGCACTTACAGATTCAGACACCGGCATCAAACGTATCTCGTCAGATACCTCCTCATCATTCAGCGTAATATGCGTTTCGTAATCGCGCGAGTGGAAGTTAAGGTGGATGTTTTGCAACGCCTCAGTAATTTGTTGGGCGTTTTTCAGGTCGACATTATTGCGCAAAAAGTATAAGGCTACCGCGCGGTACATAGCGCCGCTATCAACATAAATAAAATGCAGTTTTTTGGCGATGGCCTTAGCCAAAGTGCTTTTTCCGCAGGATGAGTAGCCATCAATAGCTACAATAATGTTGTTGCTCATCAGGTAACGAAGATAAGAAATTTAGTTGATTGGGCTGATTGGATTAAAGGCGATTGTTGTCACTTATTGCAAGTACTTACTTATCAACTATTCACTAACTTCGCTCCATGAATTTTTCTAAAGCCGATCTGCAAAAGGAACTAAGCTATAAAACATCGCGCAGCGGGGGTAAAGGAGGACAAAATGTAAATAAGGTATCAAGCAAGGTTGAGCTGCTGTTTAATATTAATAATTCGCTATTATTTAATGATGATGAGAAACAATTGCTCCTTGAAAAATTGCAGCCCCGTTTTAATAAAGATGGTTACGTGCAGGTGGTTTGTGATGAAGAGCGCAGCCAATACCTTAACAAAGAAAAAGCGGTTGAACGGTTAATGGTACTGTTAAGCAAGGCACTACATAAACCTAGAATACGCAAGGCTACCAAACCCAATAAAAAAGCAAAAGCCGAACGTTTAAACGATAAGCGCATACAGGCTGAAAAGAAAAGCAGCCGAAAAAAAGATTTCGATATATAATTATTTAAACCGGTACAATATTCTTACTGATCCCCATTGGTGCGGCGCCAGCTGGTAATTGGTTTCAACAGAACGTGTAAATGCCGAGGCTGTAAATATCCACCTGGTGGCAGCATAGGTGATGCCAAATTCCTGGCTAAAAACAAATGGTTTTATTTTTGCCGGTACTTCTAAACCATTATTTTGGTTATCAAATAAACCACCTTGTATAGTAGCATCAAAGCCTACAACATTGAACTGGGGTTTGTAATAAAAAAACAGTTCATGCTTATGCAATGGCGATGTTTTACCCACTATTGATGCACTTTGCGTGCTCTCTGAATTAAATAACTGGTTAAACCAGCCTAAACGCAATAACGGACCCGCACCTGCACCTGTAAAGCCGGTACCCAGGTTTGCATAGGCTGAAGCTGATAAGTCTATTATTGATGCTCTTGCCAGCAGTTTATTATACTCGGCGGAGAGGTTAAGCTGAAAGTTGTTTTTAATTTGATATTGCCATCCGGTTATTTGGTACAAGCCAAAAGTGCTATGTATAAATGTTTGCGCCTGCTCGGCCAACGAAGCAGGACCTACCATGCCGGTTTGCACGCCTAATTTTAAGTTGCTTTCGTTTTTATAAAGCAGGTTAAGGTTTACACCGGCATATAAATAACCGGCAAACGGACGGTCGATATAAACTGATGATGGTATGCGGCCGGATTGCGGGTTAAAAATTTTCTGCCCAAGTTCAATCCCTATTATTTTATTTTTAAGCGATGTGTTGTCTGTTACCTTTAGGGCATGACGGTAAAACAAAAAGAAGCCGTTGGTATAGTACCGGTCAGATCCTTGTGCCAGGTAAGCATCATTATCAGTTTGCAGGCCAACCTCTGTAGTATGAGTTTGGGCGAAAGCAGTTACAGCAATAAAAAAGCAAACAAAAAACAGGG
>JAICMD010000276.1 GCA_025929405.1 Mucilaginibacter sp.
CGAATTGCTGGCACGTATTGAAGCTTTAATGCGCAGGCAAACCATCGCCCCAAAAGAAGAAAACCATATATTGACATTTGAGGATTTGAAACTGGATACCTGGAACAATATTGTTGAACGGGCGGATAAACACATTACCCTTACCGCTAAAGAATACAGCTTGCTGGAGCTTTTTTTACGTAACCCCAATAAAATATTATCGCGCGAGTACATTGGGCAGCAGGTTTGGGATATTGGTTTTGATACCGGCACCAACTTTATTGATGTGTATGTAAACTATCTGCGCAAAAAAATTGAAAAGGGTTTTAGCAGCAAACTGATACATACCGTAATTGGCAGGGGCTATATTTTACGCGGAGAAACATCAGCATGAAAATAAAGAACCGGCTATCGCTTTATTTCGCGCTTATAACGGCCGTTATATTGTTTATTGCGCTGTCTATAATTTATACGGCCTTTAACTCCATTGTTCGTAGTGATTTTGATAACCGCTTGCTTGACCGTGCCAAGGTAGCCGCCCAATTATATTTAAAGGCCGATGAAATTCCGTCCGACTCCCTTGCCCGGGTGCGGGGGCGGTATCTGCGCCAACTTAACGGCGAGGTGATACGTTTTTATGATAGCCGAAATGCCCCTAAATTTATTAAGGATAGCGACCAGTATTGGACAGACAAGATCATAAACCTGGTGCGTAAGCGCCATGAACTGATTTTTACTGAAGGCAGGCGCCAAAGCGTGGGTATTTATTATAAAGACAACCAGGGCGATTTTGTGATACTGGTATCGGCTATTGACGCGCAGGGCAATAAGCGTTTGGATGACCTGATAGAGATTATGGCGGTATTTATGCTTACCTCATTGGCTTTGTTGTTTTTTGTTGGCCGATGGTTTGCCCAAAAGGCGTTAACGCCTATTGACGATATGGTACAGCAAATGCAGCAGGTGCGGGCCACCAACCTGAGTATGCGTATTAGCGAGGGCAATGGCAAAGACGAGATAAGCCGCCTGGCGCAAAACTTTAACCGCCTGCTAATGCACCTTGAAAACGCCTTTGAACTGCAGCAAAGCTTTGTTACCAATGCCTCGCACGAGTTGCGTACGCCCGTAACCAGCATTATTGGCGAGGTGGAAGTGGCCCTGAATAAAGAACGTAATCCGCAGGAATATACCCAGTCGCTGCGTTCAATTTTGGGTGATGCCGAACGTTTAAAAGAAACTATAACCGGCCTGCTTGAACTGGCGCAGGTAGACATGAACTATACCCAGGCCATATTAAGCCCCGTAGCTATTGATGAGTTGATATGGGAAATAAACGAGTACTGGACCAAACGTATAGGCAAGGGCCTGTTTAATGTAAACATACTGCAACTACCCGAAGACCCCGAAAAGTTAGCCATACCGGCTAACAAAGCCTTGCTTACCATTGCACTGAACAATATTATTGGTAATGCATACAAATTTAGCAGCAATAAGCCGGTACAATGCACCCTGTTTATAAACAATAACCAAATTACCATAACCATTACCGACCAAGGCATAGGTATACCCCCTGCCGAAAAAGAAAAGGTATTTGAATCATTTTACCGGGGCAGCAATGTGGCCAACCACCATGGTAATGGCATAGGTTTATATGTAACCAATAAAATTATAAGCCTGTTTAATGGCACCATTACCATTGGCGCTGCCAACCCGCAAGGCACCACTGTAAAGATTGAATTTAAGCGTTAATTAAAAATTCTAATCAAATCCTAATGCCATTTATGCGCCGGCTAACCGGCGGCTGCCTTACCTTTACACCTGAATGTATGTAATATTTTGAGGTTGTTGAAGGCAGTGCAGGCAACTGCACTGCCGGATGCAATTTTTTGAGGCTGCATTCATGTACTTCCGCACAACAATAATACCCCTATATTTCTTTCTATGAAAAGCAAGACGCTGCAGAAGATGCAGCGTTTGTGCTTTTATCACCAACGTCCGGTTCACAAAAACCGACAGCCTTTACCTCAATCAATAGATTATCTGTTAGCTATTATTAAATTGGTTAGCTTAACAAAATCCTCTACGCTTAACCGCTCGGCGCGTAGGTCAAGCAGGGGTTCATCGGTCATTTTTTCTTTATTGATCAAGGATGATACCGCGTTGCGTAATGTTTTACGGCGTTGGTTAAACCCTGCCTTTACAACCTGCCAAAACAGCTTTTCATCGCAATCAAGATTTTCAGTTTCGTTACGGGTTAGCCGTATTACGGCTGATAGCACTTTTGGCGGCGGGTTAAACACGCCTGCTTTTACGGTAAATAAATACTCAACCTTGTAGTATGCTTGTAAAAAAACACTCAATATTCCATATTCCTTACTGCCGGGTTTGGCTACACAGCGTTCGGCAACCTCTTTCTGAAACATGCCTACAACCTCAACCACCTGCTGCCTGTTATCCAGTACCTTAAAAAGTATTTGCGAAGAAATATTATAAGGAAAATTACCAATTATGCCCAGCGGGCCATTAAAAACGGCGGAAAAATCCAATTCTAAAAAATCGGCATTTAGCAGGCGGCTACCCAACTGAGGATATTTTTTTTGCAGAAACTGTACCGACTCGTCGTCAATATCAATCAACGATACCTCGTACTCCTTTTTGGCCAATAAAAAATCAGATAAGATGCCCATGCCGGGGCCTACTTCAAGCACTTGGGTATACTTATTTTGCAGGCGCAGGCTATCTACTATTTTGGCAGCAATGTTTTTATCTGTTAAAAAGTGTTGTCCTAAATGTTTTTTTGCCCTTACCAATGTCATTATTAGTCGAATATTGAGCAAATTAAGTCATATTTGTGCTTTAATGAGGAACGCCGAGTATAAATTATTTTAAATTTGAAGTTTTGAGCCGTTGTGGCATTATAAAAAACAAATCGGTGCAATCATTGCAGTACCGGTGAAATATAAAAACATGAGCGAAAAATATAAAATAGGCATCAGCATTGGCGATGTAAACGGGATAGGTTTAGAAATCATCATTAAAACATTAGCCGATAGCCAGATATATAAATACTGCACGCCAATTGTTTACGGACACACTAAAGTTGCATCCTTTCATCGCCGGGCTACTGAAGTTGCCGAGCTTAATTTTAATGTGATAAACCATCCCGCGCAGGCGCAATTTAAACGGGCCAACATGATCAATTGCTGGGAGGAAGATGTTAAGATAGAACCCGGCGTAGTAAATAAGGAAGTTGGCAAATATGCATTTCTATCACTTGAACGCGCAACCAATGATTTGATAAATGGCGAGATAGACGCATTAATTACTGCCCCAATTAATAAAGATACTATACAAAGTGAAACCTTTAACTTTCCGGGGCATACCGAATATTTACAGGAACGCGATGGTGCTGCTGAATCATTAATGTTTTTGGTGAGCGACACGCTGCGTGTTGGTGTTGTAACGGGCCATATTCCGGTAGCTAAAGTATCACAAAGCATTACTGCGGATAAGATTGTATCAAAACTAAAGCTGATGAACAACAGCTTGAAAAATGATTTTTGGATACGTAAGCCGCGCATTGCCGTACTGGGCCTGAACCCTCATGCCAGCGACAATGGTTTGATAGGTAATGAGGAACAGGAAATTATTGCCCCCGCTATTGAGCAGGCCCGAGAGAATGATATCCTGGCCTTTGGCCCCTATGCCGCCGATGGATTTTTTGCTAATGCCACTTACCTGCAGTTTGATGCCGTATTAGCTATGTATCACGATCAGGGTTTGATACCTTTTAAGCAGATAGCTTTTGAATCGGGTGTAAACTTTACTGCGGGGTTAAAATTTGTACGTACCTCGCCCGATCATGGTACCGCGTTTGATATTGCAGGTAAAAATCAGGCTTCGGAAGTTTCCTTCCGCGAGGCGCTGTTTACCGCATTGCATATTGTTAAAAACCGCAGGGAAGGCGCTGAACTAAATGAAAACCCGCTCGCATTTACCAAGCTAAGCAGGGACAGGGATTAACTTTATCACAGATTTACATATAAAGCTATAGTGACATTTCAGGATTTTAATTTTAACGAGCACTTATCAGAGGGCCTAAATAGTATGGGGTACGTAACTCCTACTCCCATACAATCAATGGCTATACCTGCTGTTTTAGAGGGGCATGACCTGATAGCCTGCGCCCAGACCGGCACAGGCAAAACAGCATCATTTTTACTGCCCGTGTTAGAAAAGATAGGCCGTAATGATGATAAAGACATAACCAGCACCCTTATATTAACCC
>JAICMD010000197.1 GCA_025929405.1 Mucilaginibacter sp.
AGCAAAAAGTTTTTGAGCTAATTGGGTGGATGATGTACTGATATCAATACCGGTAATATAGGCATTGGGCCAATGCTTACGCATACGCGAACTTATATTGCCCATACCACAACCTACCTCCAGTATATGTAGAGGTTTGTTAGGGGTGTTTGATATAATGGTTTTCCAGGCAAACTCTATACGCGGGTTTACTTTAATATAATCATTTAATTTATGTTGAACGTGTTCATCATAATATGAAACAACGGTTTCCCGGTTTATTTTCTCACTCATTATTAAAATAGATTACCGCAATAAATGCCTGTAAAAATACTAATATTTATTAAAGCGGCTTTTGTGCTACAACAACATATAGGGCACCATCGCGATTGCGTTGAGGTTGTGAATGTAATTTATCAAATAACCATATTAACCCCTGCATAATAACTGACCATACCGGGAATAAAAATTTAGGTAGCTTAAACAATATACCATCCTGAAATAGCTGCAACCCACTGGCTGTTAAACCTAATATCCCTTCAAATGATTTTATCTCGTACCCTTCGGCTTCAACGGTTTTACGCAATCCTGCACCGGTCCATCGCCAATAATCATTTGGGGTAGGGTGATAAAACCAATAACCATGTGTAGTTAAAATTATATATCCTCCGGGTTTTAATATACGCATTGCTTCTGTCAAATAACCCTGTGGGGTATCAACATGTTCTAACACCTGATTTGATAAAACAATATCGGCGTAATTATCAGGAAGAGTGGTTTTGCTATCAAAATCAATATGATGTTCGGCTTTAGGATTCATTTCCAGATCGACACCCAGATATTTTCCAACCATAGGTTCAATTAAAGGGCGATAAGGCATATCGCCGCATCCAAAATCAACTAAAATAAGCTGTTTATTGTTTGCTGTAAGTTGCTCAATCCGCTTTAGGGTCTCGTTTCGTAATTTTGATAATACAATATAACGGGGATGAAATATTGTGGGGTGTAGCCGGTCATTGCCATTCATGGGGCTAATTTAAAGTTTTTATCGAGAAATACTCACCCCGACATCTCCCGATAGCTATCGGGATTGTCGCCTCTCTCTTTGCTCCGCGGAAAGAGGGTTATACCTCTATCCCAATACCCTCTTTACAAAGATGAAGAGAGGGTGGTCAAACGAGCTAATGACCGGGTAAGTCAAACAATCGCGCGAGTCCCTCCCACCGGGGGTGCAGGGAGGGGTTTGTTCGCTATTTACCCCTTCCTCCTCCTTCCCCAGGGAAGGAATCGCACTGGCCACGCTCTTATACAAAAAAAGCGCCCCATAAAGAGGCGCTCTATTATATGTAATAATTTATCTGTTACTGGAACTTCTTAGCGTTTATCTTACGCTCGTTTTCGGTTAAGTATATTTTACGTAAACGCATGCTTTGCGGGGTTACTTCAATATATTCATCAGCCTGTATGTATTCCATTGATTCTTCTAACGAGAATTTGATAGCCGGAGCAATACGTACGTTATCATCGCTGCCTGATGCGCGCATGTTGGTTAACTGCTTGCCTTTTACTACGTTTATCACCAAGTCATTATCGCGGATGTGCTCGCCCAATATCTGGCCCTCATATACGTCAACACCGGGGTCAACAAAGAAACGGCCCCTGTCCTGCAATTTATCAATTGAATAAGCAGTAGTCTGGCCTTTTTCCATAGATACCAATACACCATTTAAGCGGCCCGGGATTGTGCCTTTCCATGGCTCGTAAGCTTTAAAGCGGTGCGCCATAATAGCCTCGCCGCCGGTTGCGGTTAATACATTGTTACGTAAACCGATGATACCGCGTGAAGGTATTTCGAACTCTAAGTGCTGTAAATCGCCTTTAGGCTCCATAACTAACAGGTCACCTTTGCGCTGGGTTACCAGCTCAATAACTTTACCTGCCACATCGCCCGGAACATCAACTATCAGCGTTTCAACCGGCTCGCATTTAACGCCGTCAATTTCTTTAATGATAACCTGCGGCTGGCCCACCTGTAACTCATAACCCTCGCGACGCATGGTTTCAATTAATACCGATAAGTGAAGAATACCACGACCATATACCAGGTATGAATCAGGCGAATCTGTTTCAACAACTTTCAACGCCAGATTTTTCTCCATCTCTTTGTATAAACGGTCGCGCAGGTGGCGTGAGGTTACAAACTTACCCTCTTTACCGAAGAATGGCGAGGTGTTGATGGTGAACAACATGTTCATGGTAGGCTCATCAATATGAATAACCTCCAGTTGCTCCGGTTTTTCAAAATCGGCAATGGTATCGCCGATATCAAAACCATCAATACCTACCACGGCGCAAATATCGCCTGCAGATACCTCGGTAGCTTTAACTTTACCTAAGCCTTCAAAGGTATATAGTTCTTTTATTCTTGATTTTTGGATAGTACCATCGCGTTTTACTAATGATACCGGCATGTTTTCTTTAATAACACCACGTGCAACACGGCCTATAGCAATACGGCCTACGAACGATGAATAATCAAGTGAAGTGATCTGCATTTGCAAAGTCCCTTCGTTAACTGGTGCCGGCGGGATATTTTCCAAAATGGCATCCATCAGCGGGAAAATATCCGTAGTAGGTTTTTTCCAGTCGGTGCTCATCCAGCCTTGCTTTGACGAACCATATATAACCGGGAAATCCAGTTGCTCTTCTGTAGCGTCAAGGTTAAAAAACAGCTCAAATATTTGTTCGTAAACCTCTTCGGGGCGGCAGTTCTCTTTATCAACCTTGTTAACTACCACAATTGGTTTTAAACCTAAAGCCAACGCTTTTTGGGTTACAAAACGGGTTTGGGGCATGGCGCCTTCAAAAGCATCGCAAAGCAATAATACGCCATCGGCCATTTTTAATACACGCTCAACCTCGCCGCCAAAATCGGCGTGACCGGGGGTATCAATAATATTTATCTTAACATCCTTATAGCGTACTGATACGTTTTTTGATACGATGGTGATACCACGCTCGCGTTCAAGGTCGTTATTGTCCAAAATCAGCTCGCCTGTCTGCTCGTTATCCCTGAAAATGGCGCAGCTATGTAAAATTTTATCAACCAAAGTAGTTTTACCGTGGTCAACGTGTGCTATAATAGCAATGTTTCTTATTTTTTGCATGAAATGCCTTTACAAATTTGGCGCAAAGGTACAGCTAATAAACGGCAATTAAAAGCTTTTACAGCTTTTAGCAATTTGATAATATTGTAATTACGCCACGGCAACGTAATTTTTCAAAAACCGATACCATAAATGATTTTACAACGTATATGAATTAATTGTATTAAATTTGTGACGATGAATATCCAGTTTATAATAGTTCTGATAATTTTTGGCGCAGCAGTATTTCATGTATGCCGTATGGTTTACAAAAATCTGTTCACCAAAAAAAGCTGTGGTGGTAATTGCAAATGCGGGGTTGATTTTTCGGCTGTTGAACCGGATAAATCAGTAAAATAGTATTGCCAGTTTCCTGTACCTAATTAATAAATAACCACTTAATGCCCCATAAGCAGGTTTTTCAAGCCGATACCCCTAACAGGTGGAACAGGTTTAAATGGCTAAGCCGTACGCTAATTTTTTTGCTTGTTGTGAGTGTTGTAGGCACTGCTATAACCATTACATCAAACCAATACCCCAACTTACCTAATCTTAATCCTACGCCAAAAAAGCTGTCGAAAGAGGAGCTTGAGCGATTAAGAAAATCAACCAAATATAAGGATTATAAAATCCCAAAAAATGAAATTATAGCCTTGACCAGGGCAAGGCGTTTGCGCCAGTTAAAGCATCCTAATAACAGGAACCGTATTAATGCGGCATTTTATAAGCCCTGGGAAACGCAGGCTTATAACTCGCTGGTTGACCATATTAAAAAGCTCGACCTTATTGTATCTGAAGGCTTTTTTATAAAACCTGGCGCCGATACCGTTTTAACTAAAATTGATACGGGGCTTATCCACCTCAATAAAAAATATAAAAGACCGGTTATCCTGACGATTTCTAATTATGTAGATGCAGATAACGGAACAGGCGATTTTGATAGTAAGGATGTTGAGCGTATAATAAAAAATAAAAAACACCGCACCGCATTTATTAAAAGCATAGCAGCCTCCCTGAAACGTTTTGGGATGCAGGGAATAAACCTTGATTTTGATAATATTGACAACCGCAATAAACCGGTTTACCGCAATTTTGAACAGGAACTATATAAAACCCTGCATCCGTTAGGGTATATGGTAACCCAGAATGTTTTACCTGCTGATGAGCAGTACGACCTTGAGTTTTTACAACAGTATAATGATTACCTGTTTGTAATGGCTATTGATGAGCATAATGAGGAAAGCAACCCGGGCGACATATCAAACCAGCAATGGGTTGAGGAATTGCTTGACAGGGTTTGCAACCGCATACCCAGCGAAAAGGTTATTTTAACTATTGCCGCGGGCGGGGTTGACTGGCCCCAAAATGATGCCGGTAAACAGATGGCCTACCAGGCCATTATTAGTACCGCCAATGAAAATAAAAGCAAAATCATTTTCGATCCCGTAACTGCTAATCTTCATTTTAATTATTACGACTCGGACAGCCTGCGACACACGATATATTTTGCGGATGCCGCCACCAATTTTAATATTATCAGGATGGCTGACGATTGGGGCACAGGCGGTGTTGCCCTATGGCGGTTGGGTATTGAAGATTCAAGATTATGGACATATTTTGAGAAAAACCTGTCGATCGATTCGTTAAGAAAAACAGGGGTCGACCTTGAGCGGCTTAGTAATGTTGGCTTAAATTATAAAATTGACTATACAGGCGAGGGCGAGGTGCTTGACCTGATAACAACACCTACCAGGGGCCATATTGACGTTACAATGGACCCGAAAAACTTTGTTATAACCAATCAAAAATATGTTAAGCTGCCAACTAAATATGTAATAAGGAAATATGGATACAAGCCTAAAAAGGTTGTTTTAACTTTTGACGACGGCCCAGACCCTGTTTATACTCCGCAGATACTTGATATTTTAAAACGCGAAAAGGTGCCCGCTGCATTTTTTATAGTTGGCTCAATGGCCGAGAAAAATATTGAGATACTTAAACGTGAATATGATGAGGGTTACGAAATTGGCAATCATACCTTTTTCCATCCGGATATTTCTGCAATAAGTTTAGAGCGGGTAATATTAGAGCTTAATGCCACACGCAGGCTCATTGAATCGGTAACCGGAAGAAGTACCATTTTATTCAGGCCGCCATTTAATGCAGATGCTGAGCCAGAAACATTGGCCGAGGTTATCCCTGTAGCTGAAAGCCGCAGGCAAAGTTACATCACCATTGGAGAATCTATTGACTTATGGGATTGGCGGCCAAATGTAAAAAAGGATAGTATACTTAAATGGTTAAAAGAGCGTAAGGACCGGGGATCAATGATATTGCTTCATGATGCCGGAGGCAAAACCAGGCAGGCCACCGTTGATGCATTACCTGAAATAATACATTACCTCAAATCGCAAGGTTATAAGTTTACTACCATTGCTGATATTTTAGATAAATCAAAAAATGACATCATGCCCCCGATAAACAGGGGAATATTTAGCCGGTTGTATGAATTGTTTATTGAAGGTTACTTTTTGGGCAACTGGGTAATGCTGTATATATTTTTAACAGCGATATTTCTGGCCATCGGCCGCATTACCCTTATAGCCGTATTGGCATTAAAGCAATATGCCGATAACAAAAAGCAGCACCGACAACCTGTAAACCCGGCCGACCTGCCACCGGTAAGCATTATCGTTCCCGCCTACAATGAAGAAGTTACCGTTTTAAAAACCATTGCCAGCTTGCTGCAAGCTAAATATCCAAAATTCGAAGTAATTTTTGTTGATGACGGATCAAGAGACAATACGCATAGTATAATTGAAAATGCTTATGGCAGCAATCCGCTGGTAACAGTGCTTACTAAACCAAACGGCGGCAAAGCCTCGGCGCTTAACTTTGGTATTACCCACGCGCAGTATGATTTTGTGGTTTGTATTGATGCCGATACACAGTTAAAAGATGATGCCGTTTATCACTTAATGACCTATTTTACCGATGAGGAAATAGGCGCCGTAGCTGGTACAGTTAAGGTAGGTAACGAAAACAATATGATAACCATCTGGCAATCTATTGAATACATTACCGCCCAAAATATGGACAGGCGCGCCTTTGACCTTATTAATAGCATTACCGTTGTGCCGGGAGCTATCGGGGCGTTCCGTAAGTCGGCAGTATTTAGGGCGGGTGGCTTTACCTATGATACTTTAGCCGAGGATTGCGACCTTACTATGCGTATTTTAAAGCAAGGCTTTATAGTGCGCAATTCGTCAGAAGCTATTGCTTATACCGAAGCGCCCGAAACTATCGACACGCTTTTAAAACAGCGTTTCCGCTGGAGCTTTGGCATTATACAAAGCTTCTGGAAAAACCGGAATGTATTATTCAACAAAAAGTATAAGTATTTTG
>JAICMD010000264.1 GCA_025929405.1 Mucilaginibacter sp.
GAGGATGAATTTGCTTACCCGGTATCTATCAACGGTAAAACAAAAATGAACTTAAATATACCGTTAAGTTTAGATCAGGCAGCTACCGAAGCCTTTGCTTTAGCCAATGCCGATGTGCAGCGATATCTGGATAATAAAGCACCTAAAAAGGTAATTGTGGTAAAGGGTCGTATTATTAACATAGTGGTATAAAGTCACTTAGTGTAATTGTTACAATTGCATGATATTTTGTTTTAATAAAAAGCCCGTTTTGATGTAACATTTGAAGTAATTTCGCCTCCAAATACGAAACTTACTATAAATGAAATATCTTTTTATATTTATTGCAATCTTAACTTTTTCGGTAACCGCTAAGGCCCAGTTTGGTGTGCCTGCAACAGGTGGTTCAACCATTATCGGAAAGATATCGGGTACTGCTATTGATTCAGTTACTCAAAAGCCTTTGGATTATGCTACTGTTACCCTGTTCAGGGCAACCGGTAAAGCTACCGTTACAGGCGGGTTAACCGACGAAAAGGGGAACTTTAAATTAGACAACGTTCGCCCCGGAACTTACCGCATAGAAATAAGCTATGTTGGGTATCCAACCAAAACCATAACAGGTATTGAAACCACTGCTGCAAAACCAGATAAAAATGTAGGTAATATTGTGATTGCCCCCGGTGCTAAAGCTTTACAGGAAGTAAACGTAACAGGTACAAGGGCGCTGGTTGAAAGCCATATTGATAAAATTGTTTACAACGCCGAAAAGGATCTTACCGCAGCGGGTGGTAATGCTACTGATGTATTGCAGAAAGTGCCATTGGTATCGGTTGATATAAACGGTAACGTATCATTACGTGGCGATCAAAATGTGCGCGTATTAATTAATGGCAAACCATCAGGTGCTACATCAGCCAACTTAGCCGATGTGTTAAAAACTATCCCTGCTGATCAGATAAAAAGTGTGGAAGTTGTTACCGCGCCATCAGCAAAATATGATGCAGAAGGTACTGCGGGTATATTAAACATTATTACTAAATCAAAAAGCGTATCGGGTATCAGCGGTTCGGTAAGCGGTGGTGTTGGTACACGCCAAAACAACGGTAACTTTAATATCAATTATAACAAAAACCGTTTTAGCTTAAATGCCAATTTAGGTGGTAATGCAAGCTGGCCGCAAACGTCAACCACCAGTTTAGATCAGCGCTTTCAAACTGCAACACTTAATACCAGCCAGGTAAATAATGGCAGCAGCCGTGTAAAGCGTAATGGTATTATTGGCTCGGTAGGTATGAGTTATGACATTAATGATTTTAATACCATAAACTCAAATATACGCATAACCCACGGTGGTTTTAATACATTAACCGCGCAAACCAACAACTTTACTGATTTTAATAATTCCGCTAATAACCTTACTTATTTTGGTAATGGCAATCAGAAAAACAGCTTCGGCGGTTTTGACTGGAATGCTGATTATACCCATAAATTTAAAACCCCGGGTCACGAATTAAGCTTTTCGGGCCAGTGGAGCCATAGCACAGTTAATACTGATTTTAATAACCTGTTTACCGCTAAAACGCCTAATCAGTTAGGTGCCAATAATGGTGTTAATAATGAATATACTTTGCAAACAGATTATGCTAACCCATTAACTAAAGTATTTAAAATTGAAGCAGGTGCAAAAACAATTTTAAGGCGTTTAAGTAGTGAGGTTAATAATTCATTACCGTCTGCGTCAAGCCCAACAGGTTTTGTGCCCGATCCGGTAAACTCATATACTTATAACTACGACCAGAATGTTTTTGCTGGATACAGTGTGCTTACTTTCAGCTTACCCAAAAGCTATACTATTATGGCAGGTTTGAGGTATGAAAATACCGACATTACCGGCGACCCGCAAAACGCACTGCAGCCAACCTTGCAGAAGTTTACTCAAAATTATGATACTTTTATACCAAGCTTAACCTTGCAAAAAGCCCTTACGGCCACTCAAACAATTAAGTTAACTTACAGCAAGCGTATAGCAAGGCCAAGCCTTACTTTCCTTAACCCTTTTGTTAACCAAAGTAATCCTCAAAGTATAACGGTAGGTAACCCTAAGCTTTTGCCTGAAATTACCCAATCGGTTGAATTGAACTATAACACCTTCATTGGTTCGTCAGTTATCAATGCTTCTGCTTATTACAGATATACTGATGGCTTAATTGAAGGTATAGCAGCACCATCAAACAATACTACTACACCGGGTACTATTACCACTTATGCTAATATTGGTACCAACCGGTCATTGGGTGCAAGCTTATTTGGCTCGGTTAGTATGTTTAAGATAGTTACCTTACGCGGACAGATAAATGCTTATACCTATAAGCCAAGCGCATCGGGTTCGTTTACTGCTGCACAATCGCAAACAGGTACTTACGTAATGTATAACGCGTTTTTAAGCGGTTCGGTAACTACAAAAAGCGGGTTTATTACCGAGGTATTTGCATTGCAAAACTCGCCGCGCCGTACCATACAGGGCACAAGCCCATCATTTAGCATGTTAGGCTTTGGTGTTAAGCAGCAAATTCTTAAAAAGAAAGCTTCATTGGGCATAAACGTATTATCGCCGTTTAAAAATGCATTATCGTTTAAGCAAAGCCTTAATAGCCCTGGTCTATCACAAACCAGTAACTTTAATTTCCCATTCCGCTCGTTTGGTTTAACATTTAGCTATAGTTTTGGTAAAACCAGTTTCAGCACTCCAAAAGCCACCAAAGGCGTAAATAACGATGACTTGAAACAAGGCGATCAGCAGGGTGATATTCCTGCCGGCGGCGGTGCCAACGGATTAGGCGGCGGTGCAGCAGGTGGTGGCGCAGCCGGAGGCATGGGCGGCGGCCGACCAAGACAAAAATAATTTATGATAATATGATAAGTCAGAGACGCAATATTTGCGTCTCTTTTTTTTGCCGTTATCTATAGACGCAAGTATTGCGCCTCTACTTATTTCGTATCTATATCAATGCCTATTTGTTTAAGCAGCAGCGTGGCATTAAAGGTTTTACATTCGCCCTGTTTTATTTTATAATCAAATAGCATTTCGCCGTTTTTTACCTGAATATCGAAATAAAAGTTGCGCACATAACCGGGGTATTGCTGTTCAAGCTGCGCAATTTGCAGATCATGCGTGGCAACCATGCCCACGCCTTTTTTGCGTATCAGCTGTTCAATTACCGCTTTTGATCCTTTATACTTATCAACCGAGTTGGTACCGCGCAGCATCTCATCAATTAAAAAGAAAACCTTTGGCTTTCTTTCAACTGCGGCCAGCAGCATTTGCAGGCGGTCAAGTTCCGCTTTAAAGGTTGATGTGCTTTCGTTTAACGAGTCCTTGATACGCATATAGCTAACAATGGTAATAACCGATACCTGCATACTCCCGGCGCATACCGGTGCACCGCATAAGGCTAGTACAGTATTAATACCGATGGTACGCAAAAAGGTACTTTTACCCGCCATGTTTGATCCGGTTATAATATCAATCTTATAAGTATCATTTAGTTCATAATCATTTGTAACACGGCTTTCGGCGGCAATAAGCGGATGGGCCAATTGGGTTGCAGTAAGGATATATCCTTCGCCATCCGCAATTTGCGGAAAACACCAATCGGGGTAATTAATGGCTAATCCAGCAAGACTCGTTACTGCTTCAAATTCGGCAATAACATCAAAGGCTGTTTCTATGCCTGTACTGTTTTGCCGTTTCCAGTTTTCAATAGCGATGATTTGGCGTATATCCCACAAAAAAAACAGGTTAAGCACAAAGCCTACAATAATGTTCAGGTGATAATTCAGCTTGTTTATTAGCTCAGCCAGATCATTTATTTTATTTGAGATACCAATGCTTAGCAGCTTTTCTGCCTGTTCATGCGCGTATGCCGATTGCCATTGTTCCTGTTCGATCTTTTTAAAGACGAGGGCGTATTTGGCAAGAGTACCTCCAATTTTTCCTGCAATCAGGTCAGCTTTTTTAATGTATTCGCTTTTTGAAAACACTATGCCCATATTTATAAGCCCCGTAATAATAGCCAATGATTTAAATGCGGGTATAAACCATGCAAAAACAATTAAGCCTGTTAACAGCAAAGGGGCAGCTTTGATATATTTTGTCAGCCATTTTTCGCCGTTCAGATTTAGCGGAATATTCAAATAAATAAATAGCCGCTGTAGTTGTGCAATGTCTTCTTTTTGGGCAAATAGCAGCAAGGTTTGCAATTCGGGCTTCCATTGTTTTTTTTCGGCGATTTCCTTTACTGCATCCTGCCGCTGTAAAACAGTTGGTTTATCTGTGGCGATACTAAGCCATTGAGCCAATTTTTCATTGCCGGGTTGGGTTGCTGAGCGATTTATAAGATGGAACAAGGATGCATCACCAAAAATGTCCAGATCGGCACTGTAAAAATGCTTTTCGTTGGCGAAACAATCGCCATTATCATAAATATTTTGGCGGTTGGTAACGCTGCTGATC
>JAICMD010000283.1 GCA_025929405.1 Mucilaginibacter sp.
AGGTTAAGGCCGAAGTACGGTCGATAAAATCAATGAGCGCCCACGGCGATTATGAAGATCTGCTGCATTTCCTGTCATGCCAGCAACCCGATAAGGTTAAAAAATTATTCCTGGTGCATGGCGAATACGATGTGCAATTGCATTTTAGCAAAACTTTAAAAGAAAAAGGTTTTTTTAATGTGGAAATACCTTATCAGCATGAAAAGGTGATGTTAGAGAACTGAAAAGATGCAGGATTAATTTATCAGCAACTTATATCCCCTGCCATGTACATTCACAATTTCAACGTTTGGGTCGTCCTTTAAATACTTACGTATTTTACTTAAAAAAACATCCATACTGCGACCGTTGAAATAGTTATCATCATGCCATATATTAAGCAGGGCCTCTTCGCGGGTTAGCACCTCATTTTTGTGCAGGCAAAGCAGGCGCAGCAATGCGGCTTCTTTGGTTGATAATTTTTGCTGCACATTGCCAATGCTTATAAGCTGTGTGGAATAATCAAAATCATATTTACCGATTTTAAACTGGGTTTGCATCTCATCAGCTTTCTTTTCCGATCCTTCGGTGCGTTTAAGCAATGCGTTTATGCGCAATAATAATTCTTCAATACGGAAAGGCTTGGTAATGTAATCATCGCCGCCAAGGTTAAATGCCTGGGTTTTATCCTCAATCATGGCTTTGGCGGTAGCAAAAATTATAGGCACGTGCTCATTTATCTTCCTTATTTCCTTGCCCAAAGTAAACCCATCCTTTTTTGGCATCATCACGTCCAATATCAGCAAATCATAGCTTTGTTTGGTAAAAGCACGCAGGCCCTCATCACCATCGGTACATAATACTACCTCAAACTTACCTTTTAGCTGCAGGTAGTCCTGTAACAGTAAGCCCAGGTTTGGGTCATCTTCAACCAGTAATATTTTTTTCATAGTTGTGAGGTATGTCCGAAAGTCCGGAAAGTCCGAAAGTCCAGAAATTATTGATTACAAACTTATTTTTTAAATTTTATCACACTTCCGGACTTTCCGACTTCCATCTTTCCAACTTATTTTATACAACTGAAAATTTCAGCTCAAATTCTGAGCCTTTATCTTTTTCGGACCGTACAGCAATGGTTCCGTTAAGCCTTTTAACTATCGTATTAACATAGCTTAGGCCCAAGCCAAAACCCTTAACATCATGCAGGTTGCCGGTAGGTATACGGTAAAACTGTTCAAATATCCTGGCTTGTTGGTCGCGCCCCATGCCTATGCCCTTATCAGTAACTTTAATAACTATATGCCCATTTTTATTAAACGTGCTTATAGTAATATGTGGTGTGTTTTGGCTATATTTTATAGCGTTATCAATAAGGTTGTATAATACATTCGAGAAATGAAGTTCATCCGCATTTATAACGGCATTTTCGGCATCAAGGTGTAATACAACTTCGGTATTATGTTTTTGCAGTTTAAGGGCCATGCTGTCTAAAACTACCGTAACCATTTCGTTAATGTCAACCGGCTTGTTCTCCAGTTTAAAATCGTTTTTATCTATACGGGCAACATTCAATACCCTTTCAATATGGCTGCCCAAACGTGAATTTTCTTCATAAATTATATTGGCAAGGCGCGATATTCGTGCCTTATCGTTAACTATTTCATTATCCCTTAAAGCTTCGCTGGCTATCATGATAGTTGATACGGGCGTTTTAAACTCGTGGGTCATGTTATTGATAAAATCGGTTTTCATTTCAGATATCTTTTTCTGCCTGATGATTGAGAAAATTGTATATCCAAAACAAAATATCAATACAAATAACAGGCCCGCTGTTGTAGCCATATTAACTTTCATCCCTCCTAATATCCATGAACTTTTTTGCGGAAATGTAAGTTTAATAAGTCCGGGGTCATTAATTACTTCCTTACTAAATATTGGCGTTTGGTAAGTATTTGCAGGAATAAAGACAGGCCTTTCGCCTGGTACGCCCATAGCTTTTGAATAAATAAGCGTATCACTTTGTGCATGCGATACCTCATAATCAAATAGCAAGTCTATACCTTTATTATGTAGTTCATACCTTAACAAAGAATCAACCCAGAATGGGTCGAGCCTTTTGGCCAATGGTTCGCCTGATCGTTGGTATTCTTCATACAGATTCTGTATAACCGATTGTTTGCCTGTTTGCAGGTTTTCAAGCGAATCAGCAACAAGCATTTTTCTTACCTGCTCCATCTGTTTTTCTTTTTGCTTGCGTTGCTGTTCGGCTTTCCACAGGGGGTTTATCTGTATGGATAATACATTGCCATATTGCGGGTCAAAATAAGGTATGGTATCATACTTATACAGCTTGCGTTTAGGATTATCTACCACCTGCGGGGTGTACCTGATGCCAACGTTACCAAATTCATCAGTATACGATTCTATCTTCAACTGTAATTTTAATGAGCCGGAGGATGCTTCATTTAGCTTTTGATTAATAATCATGCGCTGCAAACTATCGCGCAGCATTGCCATTTGTTTTTCACGCAATGTAGGGTTCTTTGTTTTTCCAGAGTCTATTATACGTACCTTACTTTCGTCTTTTTCAATATTACTGGGTTGGTTTATTATTTGAGTAATATTGTTTGCCCTGGCTTCAAATATGCGCCTGTGCCGCGCTTGTTCATTCAAAAATTTATCAGCATCCTGACGGCTAAGCTTGTCAACCACATTATTAAGCGCCTCGTTAACCGAGCGGTCAAATAACTTTGATTGCAAATCATACGATTGTGTTAAAAAGTATAACTGCATAGCAACCACACCTAATAACGCAAACGTCATTAACCCTATAATTATGCCTATACTTCTTTTTTTCAACTACAGTAATATTTGAGTAATACAAAAATATTTTAAATACGGCTAACCTAATTTGTTTTAACAATTTTTAACATACGTTAGCTCTCGCGACTGATTGGCTGGTCAACCCTCTTTGCCGTTTGAGGCGAGAGGATGAATTAAATAGCTGCGATTAATTATAATATTCCCAACAAAACCACTTGCAAATAAAACAATTAAGCGTATCTTTGCAGTCCCGAAAAAGCGGGGTATAATAAACGTTTAATTAATTTAATTTAAAGCAAGTGAATACGTTAAGTTACAAAACTGTCTCAGCCAACAAAAAAACCGTTAACAAACAATGGGTTGTTGTTGACGCACAAGGCGAGATTTTGGGGCGCTTGTCTACAAAGATCGCAATGATCATTCGTGGAAAAAACAAGCCAGATTTCACCCCAAACGTAGACTGTGGTGATAATGTAATAGTTATCAACGCAGACAAGGTAAAGTTGACCGGAAACAAGTTTAGCGATAAACAATATGTTTCTTACACCGGTTACCCGGGTGGTCAGCGCTTCATTTCTCCTAAGGAGTTAATGGCAAAACATCCAACACGCGTAATTGAAAAAGCCGTGCGTGGTATGTTACCTAAAAATCGTTTGGGCAAAGCATTGTTTGGCAATTTGCATGTATATGCAGGCGCCGAGCACCCACATGCAGCACAAAACCCAACAGCCATTTAACTTTTAATTTTTAAGGAGAAAAGAAATGCCAACAACAAACACTTCAGGCAGAAGAAAAACAGCCGTTGCCCGCATTTACCTTACAGAAGGTAGTGGTGCAATTACCGTAAACGGTAAAGATTACAAAGAATACTTCCCAACATTGCCATTGCAATACATCGTAACTCAGTCTACCGAGGTTTCTGGTTCAACCGGGTTATATGATGTAAAAGTTAATGTTGCAGGTGGTGGTGTAAAAGGACAGGCAGAAGCCGTTCGTTTAGCTATTGCTAAAGCTATTGTTGAACTTGATGCTGATAAGAAGCCTTCATTGCGCGCTAAAGGTTTAATGACACGTGACGACCGTATGGTTGAGCGTAAAAAACCAGGACGCAAGAAAGCACGTAAGAAATTCCAATTCAGTAAACGTTAATCATCAAGGAGGAAACACAAAATGGCAAGAACAACATACGACGAGTTACTGGATGCAGGTGTACACTTTGGTCACCTTACCCGCAAATGGGATCCAAAAATGTCACAGTACATTTTTATGGAGCGCAACGGTATTC
>JAICMD010000146.1 GCA_025929405.1 Mucilaginibacter sp.
AACAATATAAGCGGCATCCAAACTGCTTAGGTTAATATGATCGCGTTTAATAAAAAAGGTTTGCGTTTTACCTGCATTATTCAGTACTGCCAATTGCAAGGTTTCAATGTTCTTATCTTTAAAAACATTGTCAACTTTGTCAGTAGTGAGATGTGTGCCCGCAAATTTTTGATTGTTTATGCCAATTATTTTATTGCCGACAGTTATACCCGCTTTGGCTGCCGGTCCGCCGGGCTGCAGTTGGGTTATAAACAAAGTGTCGCGCAGCAAAATATAACTGATGCCTATGCCGCTGTAACCGCCCTCCAAACGTTCGTTTACCGATGTTGCCTGCCGTTGGGGCAGGTAAAGCGAATGCGGGTCAAGATTTTGCAGCAAGGTATTAACAGTTACACCTTCAATACTATCCGCATTTACCGAATCAACATAAGTGGTGCGCACCAGTTGCAGAGCCTTTGATACCTTATCGCGGTTAGCAAATGAAAAGCCCAGCTTGTTATTATTATAAGCATTATCGCTTATAAACAGGCCTATTGTAACACCAATAAGTATCAAAATAGCCGACCGGAAAATAATAGCTGCAGTCTTTTTCATTTATAGCCGCTAAATTACAAAATTGAGTGCATAGCGACGCGATTTTGCACGCCAATAATCAAGCCATTATTAGTAATTTTACTCAATTTTGTTAAATAACGTTTATTACATGCAACGCACTACCGAAAAGGATTCGCATTATAACAATCTGGAGCAGATGAGCCTGGCCCAAATTCTTCAAAACATCAATAATGAAGATAAGACGGTGCCCCTGGCGGTCGAAAAAGCGTTGCCCCAAATTGAAGCATTATCTGCAGTGGTTACCCGGCAGATGAAACGGGGAGGCCGTTTGTTTTATATTGGCGCAGGTACCAGCGGCAGGTTAGGTGTAGTTGATGCCTCAGAATGCCCGCCAACTTTTGGTGTGCCTTTTGATTGGGTGGTAGGCATCATCGCCGGGGGCGATGGCGCCATACGCAAAGCTGTGGAGTTTGCCGAGGATGATGTTAACCAGGCCTGGAAGGACCTGAAGGCATTTGATATCAATGAAAAGGATGTGGTGGTAGGTATCGCGGCATCAGGCACTACACCTTATGTTATAGGCGGCTTAAAGACGGCCAATCAAAATAAAATTGCTACCGGCTGCGTTGTTTGCAATAGTGGCAGCCCAGTTGCAGCCGAGGCCAGGTACCCGGTTGAGGTAATTACCGGACCCGAGTTTGTAACCGGCTCCACCAGGATGAAGGCAGGTACCGCGCAGAAGCTGGTTTTAAACATGTTGAGCACATCAGTAATGATTCAGTTAGGCAGGGTAAAAGGCAATAAAATGGTGGATATGCAGCTTACCAATAATAAATTGGTTGACCGGGGCACACGTATGATCATGAGTGAAACAGGGTTGGATGAACAAACCGCAGGACAGCTTTTGAAAGAAAACGGAAGTGTGAGGAAGGCTGTCGATAAATTTAAAAACAGCTAAAGTGTTTTTGAATTTTGACTTTTTAATTTTGAATTAGGGAAGAATGCACGAAATAGAGCCATATTACAAGTGGAGGGATGACTACATAGCATCAGAAGACGAGTATTCGCCTTTTTATGCTACGGAGTATAATGAATTTGAATTTGATAAGCAGGTGTATAATTATTTGCTGCACCCGCAATGGGATTCGTTTGGCTCAAATACTTTATACCTAAAAGTATTATTTGCTGATTATGAACGTTCTTATACTATCATTGAGTTTATTGGCGAGTGGAACGATGCCATAGATAATGACATTATGCTGCTAAAGCGCGAGGTTTTGGAACTGATGATGGATAATGGCATCAATCATTTTATCCTGATAGGCGAAAATGTGTTGAACTTTCACTCATCAGATGACAGCTATTATGAAGAGTGGTTTGAGGATGTGGAGGATGGCTGGATAGCCGGCATTAACTTTAGGGAGCACGTGATAGATGAATTTAAACGTAATAATATAGACTATTACATCAACTTTGGCGGCCAGTTGGATGATATGAACTGGCGAACTTCAAAACCCATACAATTATTTAAAAGGGTAGAGGAGCAATTGACTAAAAGACTTAATTAGATTTAACAAACTAATTGTAACTTAAGTGCAAAATATCGCTTATCACAATTAATGAATTTAATTTAATGGCGTTCGAATTAATTGATAATCTACTCAAAGAAAACGATTTTGAGAATTACACAGTTAAAGATGTTTATATCTTAAAGGTAGGAGTTATATCCTATAGTTCTGAGTGGTCAAATGAGCACGACTTGCCCGAAAACGTTTTAATCAAAAAAACGGATGAATTGCCGTTTGCTGATGTTATTATTAAAGAAGTTTTTGAAAGCTTAAAAAAGCACTCAAATGTATTTGATATAAAAAGCGACGAAGGAAGAACATGGGAGACAGCAGCTGGCGAAAAAACCTTTATATCATCAGAGAAAATACAAATAAGAATCGAGCAACCGGAGAGATTTCAAAAATTTAGTGACTTTTCAAGTATAAAGCCAATTGAAAAATTCGATGTTTTATTTGGTGGCTCTACTTATATCGCTTACGCCAAGGTAGATGATTTATCTGTTTTAGTAAATATTGCACATGAATTTAGGGAAATCTGTTATAAACAAATAAATAATGAAACTAGTTTTTACAGTAATGTTTTAGGCCCTTGCCCTATACACCCCGATATATATGTTGTTAATGTTAATTTTGATAGTTCAGGTGATTCTAAAAGGGATATAATTGAAATCGTTCCTTACAAAAAAGATATTGTCATTCTTGTAAATAAACCTATAAGTATACAAGACATAGTAAAGGATGCATTCGAAATAATAGATAATGAAATAATAGATTTCTACTGCTTAATGGCTATGAGATCAGAATTATTACATTACAATGAAGACATACATGCTTTATTTAATGATATATCGGCCAATGTTGTAGAAAGAATTAATACACCTTGGTATTATTTTCATAAATTATCTAAATTTTCAAAAGAAGCAAGAAATGCTTTGTCATTATCTCATATTCTTTGGACTGAATTTGAAGATTTGCAATTGCAACAAATAAAGCGGCGAGAAGAGTTTAATAAACAAATACAGGAAAATATTATACTTTCGCATATAAGTGAGTATTTACATGAACATACTTTTAATGATTCTGACTTACCCACATCACTCCAAACTTCTATTGCTTATTTTGAAAAGGAAGTACATCTTTTTAGCAATTTAAAAGCAATATTATTGGCAAGTATTATAGGTGCAATAATTGGCTCCTTAATAACAGGATTGTTAACCTTTTTTATAAATAAAAATTCATCGGTCAATAATAAGCCATATATTATGATCGTTGACACTACTGGTAAGAAGAAAACCGAAATTAATAAAGTTCAAATACATAAATTTTGAAATATATCTGTACCTTATAACAAATCTATATATTATTAAAAATGGAAAATAACACACATAACTACGTTTATGATAACGTAATACAGATTGATGAAGCAACCGAATCGCGTAAATACTTAGCAAAGGTTTTTACCTGGATGTTTGTTGCCTTAGGTGTATCGGCATTGGTTGCTTTTGAGTTTGCTACCAATGCAAGTTTATTAAGCCTGATAGTTGATCCTGTTGCGGGTGGCTTTACCGGGTTGGGTTATATTGCTCTGTTTGCGCCGCTTGCATTTTCATTGGTAATAAGCTTTGGTTTTAACCGTATATCGTACCCGGCTATGGTGGCTTTATTTTTGGCTTATGCCGTTGCTATCGGCGTTAGCTTAAGTATATTAGGCCTAATCTATACATCAGGTTCAATATTTGGTGTGTTTTTAAGTGCTGCCGCTGTGTTTGGTATTATGGCTATTGCAGGGTATACCACCAACCAGGACCTGACCAGCTTTGGATCAATATTATCTACCATATTCATCGCTATATTTGTAGTAAGCCTGGTGAATTTCTTTATAGGCAGCCAGCAGTTACAATACATTGTTAGCTTTGTATTTGTAATTGTTTTAATAGGCTTAACGGCTTATTATGTACAAATGCTTAAACGTATTGGTGCAGGTATTGAATTTGGCACACAGGAGTCAAAAAAACTGGTGATTATTGGCGCATTTATATTGTATACCACATTTATAAACTTATTTATGTCGATGTTGCGCATATTCGGTAACAGGCGATAAACAAAAAAAGAAATGATTATTAAAAGCTGCCTAACCCGGCGGCTTTTTTTGTAAACAAAAAGTAAAGAACCCTCTCCTTTGGAGAGGGCAGGGCGGGGGTCTATTGCACCTTACAACTTTATTACGCATATTTGCACTGCTTATAGAGAAAGACGGAGGGATTGGACCCTGCGATGTCTTAGCAACCTGTTACCTTTAACAAGGTGCTAAATTCTACTCAATCACCAAAAGGCGGATGAGACAGATAAGCGAAAGTCACAACACACCCGACTTTTCGAAATAAGCTTTTTCAGTTTGCAGTTTTGAGTTAACAGTTTGCAGTATATTTTTTATAATTAACTGCCTACTGCCAACTACCCACTGCCAACTGCCCACTGCTAACTGATAACATGGATATTAGACAAGAACTACAAAAACGTATACTGATAATTGATGGTGCAATGGGTACCATGATACAACGCTATGGTCTTACTGAAGAAGATTTCAGGGGCGAGCGTTTTAAGGATCATCCCAGTGATATCAAAGGCAATAATGACCTGCTGAACATTACCCGTCCGGATGTTATAAGGGCTATTCATGCTGAGTACCTTGAAGCCGGTGCTGATATCATTGAAACCAATACCTTTAGTACGCAGCGTATATCCATGGCCGATTATGGCATGGAAGACCTATCCTACGAGATGAGTTTTGAAGGTGCGCGCATTGCTAAAGAAGTTGCGTTGGAGTACACTGCAAAAAATCCTGATAAGCCACGTTTTGTAGCGGGGGCTATGGGGCCAACTACCAAAATGGCTTCAATGTCGCCTGATGTTAACGACCCGGGTTACCGTGCCGTTACTTTTGACGAACTGGAAGAAGCGTTTTATGAACAGGTGAGAGGCTTGGTTGATGGTGGTGCAGATGTGCTTTTATTTGAAACTATTACAGATACGCTGATAACCAAAGCAGGTATTGCCGCGGTAAAACGCTATGAAGCCGAAATTGGCCGCAAGATAGAGATTATGATATCGGGTACCATTACCGATGCATCCGGTCGTACACTTTCGGGTCAAACGGTTGAGGCTTTTTATAATTCGTTACGGCATGCCGATCCGTTAAGCATCGGTTTAAATTGTGCTTTAGGCGCTAAAGAAATGCGTCCGCATATTGAGGAGCTATCTGAAAAAGCTGCTTGTTTTATATCAGCTTATCCAAACGCTGGTTTGCCAAATGAGTTTGGCCAATATGACGAAACTGCTCATGAAACCGCGCACCTGGTAGAAGATTTTATTGCCAGCGGTTTTGTAAACATTGTGGGCGGCTGCTGTGGCACCACGCCTGAACATATTAAATGCATAGCTGATAAAGCTGCCAAATATCAGCCGCGCAAAGTTCCGCATACGGAGCCTTATATGAGGTTAAGCGGTTTGGAAGCTGTTACCATAACTCCCGAAAGTATATTTGTGAACGTGGGCGAACGTACCAACATTACCGGTTCGCCAAAATTTTCAAAGCTGATATTGGCCGAGAATTATGAAGAGGCACTTTCCGTTGCGGCACAACAAGTTGAGGGCGGCGCGCAGGTAATCGACATCAACATGGATGAGGGTATGATCGATTCGGAAGCGGTAATGATCAAGTTTTTGAACCTGATTGCCTCTGAACCTGATATTGCCAAGCTGCCTATTATGATCGATTCGTCAAAATGGTCGGTTATTGAAGCGGGGTTAAAATGTATTCAAGGCAAGGGTATTGTAAACTCTATCTCCTTAAAAGAAGGCGAAGAAAAGTTTAAGGAATATGCCCATAAAATATTACGCTATGGCGCCGCTACTGTGGTAATGGCATTTGACGAAACCGGACAGGCCGATTCGTTAGAGCGTCGTATAGAGATTTGTAAACGCTCGTATGATATCCTGGTAAACGAGGTAAACTTTCCGCCGCAGGACATCATATTCGACCCGAACATCCTTACCGTAGCAACCGGTTTAGAAGAGCACAATAACTACGCGGTTGATTTTATTGAAGCTACCCGCTGGATAAAACAAAACCTGCCATTGGCCAAAGTAAGCGGCGGGGTAAGTAATATATCGTTCTCATTCAGAGGTAACAACGTGGTGCGTGAGGCTATGCACTCGGCCTTCCTGTTCCATGCCATTAAAGCAGGGATGGATATGGGTATTGTTAACGCCGGTATGCTGGAGGTTTATGAAGAGATAGACAAAGAACTATTAGAGCTGGTAGAAGATGTGCTGCTTAACCGCCGCCCGGATGCTACCGAGCGTTTGGTAGAATATGCCGATACAATTAAAAGTAAAGGCAAAGAGGTGGTGCGCGATGAAGAATGGCGCAAGGCCCCGGTAGCCGAGCGGTTATCGCACGCGTTAGTAAAAGGTATTATTGAATACCTGGATGATGATGTGGAAGAGGCCCGTCAGGCTTATGCTAAACCGCTTGAAGTAATTGAAGGCCCGCTAATGGACGGCATGAACGTAGTGGGCGATTTGTTTGGCGCAGGCAAAATGTTTTTGCCGCAGGTGGTAAAATCAGCCCGTGTAATGAAGAAGGCTGTAGCTTATTTATTACCATTTATCGAGCTGGAAAAGCAAGCGGCTATTGATGCCGGTGGGGCTGTCGGTGGCAGATCAAACGCAGGTAAAGTATTAATGGCTACTGTAAAAGGCGATGTACACGATATCGGTAAAAATATAGTAGGCGTGGTATTGGCCTGTAACAACTTTGAGGTGATCGATCTGGGTGTGATGGTGCCTGCACAGCGTATACTTGAAGAAGCTAAAAAACAGCAGGTAGATATTATCGGCCTAAGTGGATTGATAACCCCATCATTAGATGAAATGGTGCATTTTGCCAAAGAGATGGAACGCGAAGGCTTTACTATTCCGCTTATTATTGGCGGGGCCACAACCTCGCGCATACATGCGGCGGTTAAAATTGCGCCAAATTATTCTGGTGCGGCTATACACGTGCTTGATGCTTCGCGAAGTGTTACGGTTTGCAGTAACCTGATGAATCAGGATACCCGCGATAGCTATATCCAGGGTATAAAAGATGAGTACGCCAAAGCAAGAGAGGCGCACGCCAATAAAAAATCGGATAAGCGGTTTGTGACATTAGAACAGGCCCGTGCCGATAAGTTCCGCATTGACCTGGATAAGGTTGCACCTAAACCAAGCTTTACAGGCACTAAGGTTTTTGAGGCTTATCCGCTGGCTGAATTGGTGCCTTATATCGACTGGACACCGTTCTTCCACACTTGGGAGCTTCGGGGCAGTTTCCCTAAGATATTTGAAGATAAATATGTGGGCGATGAGGCCAAAAAACTTTATGATGATGCACAGGTATTGTTGGATAAGATAGTACGCGAGAACCTGCTGCAAGCAAATGGTGTAATCGGTTTTTGGCCTGCTAATACCGTGGGAGATGACATAGAGTTGTACACTGACGAAAGCCGCACACGGGTATTAACCCGTATACATACCCTTCGCCAACAAGCTGAAAAACCGCAGGGCGAACCTTATTACGCGCTGGCGGATTTTGTGGCCGAAAAGGAAAGCGGTATAGCCGACTATTTTGGCGGATTTGCGGTTACTACCGGTATTGGCTGCGATGAGTTGGTGGCCAAATTTGAAAAGGATTTTGACGATTATAATAGCATAATGGCCAAAGCCCTTGCTGACAGGCTTGCAGAAGCTTTTGCGGAAAAAATGCATGAACTGGTGCGTAAAGAATACTGGGGCTACGCTAAAACGGAAAATCTTACCAACGAAGCATTAATAAAAGAAGAATATGCAGGTATACGCCCGGCACCTGGTTACCCTGCTTGCCCGGAACACACTGAAAAGATAACTCTGTTTGACTTGTTAAAAGCAGAAAATAACGCGCATATACACCTTACAGAAAGTCTGGCTATGATGCCGGCAGCATCCGTAAGCGGATTTTATTTTTCGCATCCGCAATCGCGCTATTTCGGATTAAATAAAATAAGCAAGGACCAGGTGGAAGATTATGCTAAACGCAAAAGCATGTCGGTAGAAACTGTAGAACGCTGGTTAGGGTCTAATTTGAATTATTAGCTCAACATCAAACAAATAAAAACAATGCGGATGTAAACAATATAT
>JAICMD010000203.1 GCA_025929405.1 Mucilaginibacter sp.
ACTTCAATAACCAGGTCATAAAAACAGCGGGGCTTTAAACGTGGCAACATTGACATTTGTGCCCGGCTTTCAATTTGAAAAACACCAATAGTGTCTGCTTTGCAAATCATATCATAAACTGCGGGGTCATCCTGAGGAACAGTAGCCAACGTTAACTTGCGACCATAATGCTGCCAAACCAAGTCAAAAGCCTTGCGTATCATCGTAAGCATACCTAATCCCAACACATCAACCTTCAGTATCTGCAGATCTTCCAAATCATCTTTATTCCATTCAACTTGTGTCCGATTTTCCATAGCAGCATTCATTACCGGGCAAAGGTCAGATAATTGCCCTTCGGTTATTACGAAACCACCTGTGTGTTGGCCTAACTGCCTTGGAAAACCAATCAGTTCGCTGGTCAGCTGCAATACCTTTAAAATCAGCGGGTCTTTAGGGTTTAAGCCCTGCTCTTTTAATCGGTTTTCATCAAACCCATCTACCCTAAAACTCCATATAGTTCCGCCTATTCGTTTGATGGTGTCCTCTGACAGCCCCATCGCTTTACCTGTATCACGAATTGCACCTTTGTGGCGCTCCTGCATTACGGTAGCAACAATTGCTGCGCGATCACGTCCATAATCATCGTAAATAAACTGAATGATTTCTTCTCTGCGTTCATGCTCAAAATCTACATCAATGTCGGGCCATTCATCGCGGGCATCAGACATAAAGCGCGAAAACAACAACCGTGATTTAGCCGGATTAACCGCCGTAATTCCTAAACAAAAACAAACAGTTGAATTTGCAGATGAACCTCGTCCCTGATGCAAAATGCCCAGATCTTCAGCTTTTTGTGTGTAGCGATGAACCCGCAAAAAATACCAGGCCAGGTTACGCTTTTCAATAAATGCTAACTCAAACTCAATTTGCTTGCGCTGCTTTTCAGGCACCGGGTCGCCAAAAAAACTCTTGGCACCTTCCCAGGTCAATTCAGTTAATCGCTGTTGTCGGGTTTGGCCATTAACTAATTGTTCTTCCGGGGTAAGATACTGCAGTTCATCCAGCGAAAAATTACAGCTTTCAGCAATATTACTTGCATTTAAAATGGCATTGGGATATTGGCGAAATAACCGTTCTATCTCCGGCAACTCTTTCAAAAAACGTTCGGCGTTTGGATATAACTTATATCCCGCGTTATGGATGGTACATTTTTCACGGATACAGGTTAATATATCCTGCAATTCCCGTCGTAACGGATGATGATAATAAACATCTCCGGTAGCTACCAAAGGTATCCCTGCTTGTGCCAGACGGAACAGCCGTTTAGCATCCTGCCCCTGATAATTAAAGGCGGCAGCAACATATAAAGCATCACCAAAACGTTTATGATAATCATTAAGATCATTTATAAAGCCGGCATCCAATTCAAAACGTTCATTTAACCGTTCCGGAGGTATAGCAATAAATATCGAACCTTCAGAATATTCATAAACATCCTTTTTATAAAGTTCACACTGCCCTTTTTCGGTTCGCAGATTGCCCAGAGTAAGCAAGGCAGATAAGCGCCCGTATGCAGCAATATTGGTAGGATAAGCCAATAAACTTATCCCATCCATCAGGTCTAAACGGCAGGCCGGAATAAATTTGATTCCAACTGCCTTAGCAGCCATATGCGCCCTGACGATACCGGCAAATGAATTACGATCAGTAATAGCAATGGCCGAGTAATCTAATTTGGCAGCTTGCTCTACTAATTCATGAGGATGTGAACCGCCACGCAAAAAGCTGAAGTTTGATGTAACCTGTAGTTCTGCGTAATCCATTTTTAAGCGAAATAACCATGTAAATACCATTGTGCATCCGCACCATCATAATGGCCCGACCGGAATACCCAATACCTATTCCCTTCACTATCTTCAACTATATAATAATCCCTGTGTTCGCCATTGTCCTGCCACCATTCGCGCCCAATACGTTCCGGCCCATCAGCTTTTAAGATAGCATGTCGTTTACCCTTATGCACAAACAATTTAGGCGGGTTATCAGGCACAAGTGCCATCACTTCAATAGGTTCGGGTCTGCTAAGCAGGCGAATTGGCCGGGGTAATATGGGCCAGTCTGTTTGTGGCTTTTCGGTTAAAGAGCCGGCCAACTTAACCGAGCGCTCGGGCCAGTGATGCTCTGCAGGTAAAAAGCGCTGGATAGTTTCCGGGCCAACTTTACCGGCAATCCGGTCCAGTAATTCGGCCAAGGCAGTATCACCAAGCCCTTTAGCTTCGGCCCATAATTGTTCTTGCACGATTTCCATTTCCTCTACACGCGGCACTTCCAATATAAAAAGCTCAATGCCTAATGCAGGCTCTATTTTGCCGGTTTGTAGTTTAAACAGACGAAGTAAATGTGAAACACTATGGGAGCCTTTGGTAGTAGTAATAACCACTTGTACTTTACGGCCATCGATGCGGTGACATTTCAATATTGCTTTACGTACACCTTTGCCCTCAGCCTGCAAACGAAGGCAAACCATGTCCAATAGTTTTTCCATGGCACCCTCAATACCCGGCGCAGTACGTATAGGTTCTAAACAAGGCAGGCGTTCTGAATATGGTATAGGTGGCACAAGCGGTTCCAGGTATTCTTCAACACGACCCAATGCCTGGTCAATACGCAACAATAAACCTTTTCCAAAATGGCGGCGCAAAGCTTGTGGAGCAGTATCCAGTAAAGGGCCAATAGTGCAAAACCCTAACTTATGTAATAGTTCTAAAACTTCCGGTTCGGGTCGCAATGCCGCGGGTGGTAAACCAGCTATAGCATTCGCCTGATAGCCTGATGGAATAATTGGATTTTTTTTAGCAAAATGAGCTACTGCCCATGCGGGCCCGGTTGTATCAGCAATAGCGGCACGTGCATCAAAACCAGCTGCTCTCAGTCTTAAAATTATTTCTTTAAAATATTCCCGTTCACCGCCCCATAAATGTGTACATCCCGAAATATCAAGCATAACACCATCAGGCAAATCCAGAGAAACAATAGGCGTATAACGGATACACCCCAAGCCTATTAATCTTAAAAATTTGGCTGTCTGGTCCGGAATTTCATCAATTACTACAAGTTCTGCAACAGCGGCACGCGCATCTGCTACAGCCATCCCTGTAAAAGCACCTTGCTTTTCGGCTAAAGGGTTAGATGCAGTAATAACTACACGGTTCTTAACGGGTTTAGCTACTACAAAAGGAATATCTTTAAGTTCAGGCCGACGGTGGGACAACCCATCTGTTAGCAGATGCCGGAACCAAATGGCCATATATCGTTTTTGCATTGATCAACCTACCTGCCTTTCTTCATTGATATATGCTTCCACAACAGGCACAAATTGACCATCCTGCCATTCTAACTGCCAGCTACCTGTTTGGCCGTTACGCACTTTTAAAAGATCTATTTGCCAGCGCAAAAATCCTACTCCGGGTAAGCCATTTAAATCTGCACTTGGTAATGAACGTACCTGCCAGCGGGCAGCACATGCAGTGGAGCTTAACTTAGCTGCAGCATTTCGCAAGATAAAACCGGTAACCCGGCTATTCTCCACAGCTAATTGAAAACGTCGTGATTGCTTAAAATCCATTTCACCCAACTCACTAACTACCGCCGTAATACCAGGGCATTTAAGCGCTTCCTCCATAACCCATAAGGTGTCTTTATCTTTATAAAGGCTGATAAATATCACCTGGTGTGGTGATACTCCAAAAGATGTAAGGGCCGGTGCAAATAAACGCCTTGCCCGCCCAACCCAAACGCAAACCCCGTTTTGCTGCATTAACTGGGCTATAATCCCTGTTATAAATCCGCCTGAAGCAGCAGCTTGCTCATTATTGGCGCAAACAAATTCATGAACGGTACTTATAGGCAACACACCATTGGGAAAAGCTTTTTCCAACGGACCTAATCCAAAAAGTGATCGAGTACCTAAAACCGGAGGCCTATAACCTTCCCATTGCAAAAGTTTCTTTCGAAGGCCGGTAATTAAGTCTTTTTTCGCATCTGACATGTCACCAAATTTGGAACAGTAAAGATATGCTAATATTTTTAGCAAATTGTAAAATAATTTCAATTTGTTTGATTAATCCTATGATCCTATACTTGAGTTGTTAGTAGGAAATACTTATGTTAGTGTCCTTTAAATTGTTAATTAATAGCTATATTTAGAAGGCCTAAATTATATCTGGTTTCAATGATCCGTAAGAATGTTTTTTTATTAGCAGCAGTGTTTACCTGCATTATTTCAGCCTGCAATAAACCTAAAGTTGACCAATTAAAGTCTGTTATCGAACATTACAGCAAAGACCCTAAAGATAGCCTCAAATTAAAAGCTGCTAAGTTTTTGATAGAAAATTTAAAAGGTTTAGCAACTCTTGATACAACTTCTGTTGAATCAAACCAGGTTTATTTCGATTTGATCTATAACACCTGGAAGCATGAGAAAATGCGTGTAGGTTTCAGGTTGCCAATACAAACCAGGGTAATTGACAGCCTGAACGCGGCTGACAAGCTGCCGCAAACATTCCCGTCAGTAAGATACGTTGATGATGCAGATTTGGTAACTGCTGATTTTTTGATTGATAATATTGACAATGCCTTTTATGTTTGGCAAAACATGCCATGGGCAAAAGGAATTTCCTTTAAAGACTTTTGCGAATACATCCTTCCTTACCGATGTTCGTCAACTTATTCTTTAGATGCAAGACAATTCTTTCTTGATAAATATAAGAATTTGAAAGATTCGGTTAAGAATTCTGAGAACCCATTCGTTGCCTCTCAGTTTATAAATAATGATATTTCAAAATGGTTTGCGGAAGACCTAAATCTCATAGGCCGTTATCCGTACCTGCAACCTATAAAATTCTCTAACCTGCTAAAGGGGAAGTTTGGTGACTGTCAGGATGCTCAGTCGGTACGAATCACAGCCCTGCGTGCCATGGGAATACCTGCAGTGATGGACGAAATTGCTGGTTGGGGAAACTCGGACCTAACTCATTATTGGTATAAAGTTGTTGACCCGGTTCACGATACCATAAAGACCCGAATAACTAATAAAAATATCAAAACATCCACATCATATATTATACCTACTTCGACTTTTGATGAGGTAGACTATCATGAATATCCGGCAAATATTGAGCTTAAATATATCAGATCGGTACCCAAAGTATATCGTCGCTGTTTTGGAATACAAGCTAACAGCCTCGCGATCATAAAAGGCCCGAACGTTGAAGTGCCAAAATATTTTCTAAATCCCAGGATTAAGGATGTATCTAAAGAGTATTTAGAAACAGCAGATGTAAGTATTAGGCTAAGCAATAAAAATCATAAATATGCGTACCTGTGTACGTTTGATAACCAAAATTGGCGTCCGGTTGCATGGGCATCGAATAGTAACACGACACGGTTTAAGGACATGGGAAAAAACATTGTTTATCTGCCCGCTTATTATAGTAAAGGCGCTATAATATCAGCGGGCAGTCCTTTTCTGCTTGACAGTGCGGGAAAGGTTAAGCTTATAAAAGCTGCACATAGAACCGAAACAGTTAAACTCTATGCTAAGTTTCCTTCCCGAACCTATGTTTTGGCCAATGAACACACTATGGTTGGCGGAAGATTCCAATTAGCTAATAAAAGCGACCTTTCAGATACAGTTACAGTAAATACTGTTAAAACAACACCGTTTTATAAAACCGAGTTTAGAGTTAATGACAATAAGAAATACCGGTATTTGATCTACCAATTTAAGAACATCCCCATCATGCATATGTCAGAGTTAACATTTTATGGTTTAGATGCGACCGCGAAGGAAGTCGAATTACATGGCAAACTAATTGGCAGCAAGGGCTCCTATCCGTACAAGACTGAAAGGCTATATGATGGTAATCGGGCCAACTATTTTAAAAGTGCCCGCGATGATAAATTTACCTACATAGGTATAGACTTAGGAGAAAATAACGCGACCAAAATAACGCGGATTGCTTTTGTACCACATGGTGATGATAACAACATAGCATCGAATGATAAATACCGGCTATACTATTGGAATGATGCATGGGAACCAATAGCCATCGAAACTGCGAACAAAGACAACACAGTGACATTTAAAAACGTTCCAAAAAACGCGCTGCTTTTAATTAAAGATATTGCCGGAGGAATTGAGGAAAGGATTTTCAGGTATAAGAATGGCAGGCAAGAATTTTGGTAATTGTGCAATAGTAAAAAAACCGCATAGTATATATACTACGCGGTTTCTTAATCGGCATTTTATTATATGATCGATTAATATCAAATTTTCTTTTTGAAAACCAAATTATCGGGCAG
>JAICMD010000323.1 GCA_025929405.1 Mucilaginibacter sp.
GGTTATATTGTTTTTTAACCAAATCTTCTTTTTGCCTGCTGCTTTCAACAACCGACCGGTAATAATTAATAACCGGATGGTTAGCCGTATCAGGGTTTATTAAACCGGGTATATTGGTTTGTAGTATTAAGCGGGTTTGTGCAAGCGTATCGGGTATAATAGTTTGATAGGGTAAACCGCTAACGGCGGCTAATTGAAGTTGCGTTTGTTTAAGCTGATTGTCTAACTCAATATAAGTTAACCTTGCTTTTGATAGCTCGGCACTGGCTATGCTGGTATCAACGCCGGGCCTTACCCCGCTTTTGGTTAATGACTGTATTGACTGGCTTATTTGCTCATCGCGCTCAATATTGCGCGATTGGATGGTCAGGTAATCCTGCAAGCGTAATAGTTGCAGGTAGCTGCCAATAGTAAAGGCCTGCAAATTATATTTTGATTGCTGATACTGATTTTGCTGCACAACAACATCAGCATTGGCCGCTTTATTTTGCGAAGCATAGGCGCCAAAATTGTATATCTCCCAATCAAATGCGGCTATACCCAGGTTGGTTAAAACTGCAGAGGTATTGCTTTCCGTACGTACCCCGCGCGAATCTGAAGGGATGATGCCGAAACCAAAATATGGCCCCGCGGTATTATTATTGGTGCCTACATCGGCTTGGTAGTTTAGTTTTAAATTAGGCAGCCAATTATTTTTAACTTCATTTGCCTGTGCCAGTTTAATGGCAATAGCCGCCGAATCGGCAATTAACGTGGGGGCATTTTTATCAACACTGCTAAGCAGGTTTTTTAATGTAACGGGGTATTGTTTTTGCTGGGCATAAGTATTTATTGCTATAAATAACAATATTACCAGGCCAGCATATCTTTTAAAATATAACATGGTATGTGATAAAAAGAAAATAAATGAATTAAGAATGATCTGTAAATGCAGAACATAGCATTACCGCAAGTTGCAGTAATTAATTAATATGAAGATCAAATAAGAAGTTTGCCGGTAAGGAGGCAGCGGTCTATTGGCTGTAAATGATTAAGTCGCCTATCAACCCAAACTTTGTTGACGGCTAAATCTATTTGACCAAATGCCGGAAGAATTATATCCAGGAAAAAAGCGAATAGCAGGGATAAACCAATAACAGGGTTAGCCAGGCGTTGCTGCACGGCGGCCATATTAAATTCGCTGTCTTCATTATGCTCCTGCTTGCGCTTGGAAAATGCTTTGATCAGGATGTTTGATTCTTTAATGTTACGGGCATGGTAAAACATGCTAAAGCCAACAAATGGTTTAGCTGCAAACATAAGTACGGTTAAAAATAAAAGCGTTTTAATTTTTAATGCCTGCATAAAATGTAACGCAATTTACTATAAAATGTAATAAGGCCAAAAATATTGTGTGCAAGTAAATTAGGTATTGTAATTGTTGCAAATATTAAAACAAAATATCCTTAAATGAGGTTGCTAAACCTGTAGCATTTAAAGCCCGATCATTACAGATTTGCTAAACTATTTTACAAACATCAAACCTGCATACTAAGAGAAGACATGACAGTTATAGAACCTTCGCGCAAAGACATTTTATCACACAATCGCACAAAAAAATATTCGGCAACTTTACGTTTATGGCATTGGGGCAATGCTTTGATTATTTGCGGATCATTAATTACCGTATTAATAAATTCAACCTTGTTGGATCGTGCGAATGTTACACCTCTTATTCAAAATGAACTTAATAAAGACGGCGTAACCGCAACTGCCCAGCAGGCCGGCAATATAGGCCATGCTTTAAACGATAGTGTGTGGGAAGTGCACAAATGGTTTGGATATGTGCTGGCAGGTTTATTATTATTCAGGCTGATACTGGAGTTTTTTCAATTAGCCGATCAAAAGTTTATCCGCAAAATAAAAGCTGCTTATCATCAGTTTAATCAAACCAAAACCAACCGCCAAATTGCACGGCACGAAATGGTGGTAAAAACCATATATGCATGCTTTTATTTATTGCTGACAATTATGGCACTTACAGGTTTGTTTCTGGCTTTTGAAGATTTGATGGCGCCCTACAAAGCCATACGCCATAGTGTTAAAGAGGTACATAACTTTTGCATGTATTTAATATTAGCCTTTATTGTGGTGCATTTGGCCGGAGTATTTTTAGCCGAACGCAAAGACAGCGCAGGCATAACATCTGATATGATAAACGGAGGTAATCAATAAAAAATGATGTTTAACAAAAAGTCCTGTTTTATATCAAAACAGGACTTTTTGTTTACTTAAATTTCATAGCCAAAGTAATGATGTTTGAAGTTAACCCGGTTGACCGCATGTAATGCCCTGCTCTTAACTCCAGCGAGTTAAAATTTTGCCAGCCAAATATCCCACCAGGCGGCGACAGCCGGATATTTGCGCCAACAAAATTGCTGGTAAGGGTTGATAAGTCGTAATCGCTGGTATAATAAACTTCAGTTGGGCTATGCTGCCCGTATGGTGCAAAATACCGCGTACCCTGTTGGTTATTATAACGATAAAATGGACTCACTGAAACAAATGGTGTAATTTTTACGGGTACTTCCAATTCTGCAGTATTTGCGCGAATGCCCCAGTTGTCGGCATAATAGCGATAAAATGCTCTGATAATAAAGCGGTCACCCAAAAAATAATTCATCCTTAAACCTATAGGTAATTTATAGCGGCTACCGGGCAGGCTTTCTATCCGTTCGTTATAAATATTATTATTAGTGCCAACGCCGGTAGCAAAGTTGCTGCTAAAATAAACACGTTGATATTCGGTAGCTAACAGTCCTTTTTGATAAGATGGCTCAACTATAAGTGCTATTTGCAATCGCTGATTTATAACTTGCGATAAGGACAATGAGGTACTGAACGAATTTCGTGGCCGGTAATCAATATTACCCTGGCTAAAAGCTGAACCCGGCAGGAGGTACAGAACAAAAAGAACAATGACTGATGTTAAATGAAGTAATAAATAGATTCCACGATTTGTGCCGGGCGAAC
>JAICMD010000339.1 GCA_025929405.1 Mucilaginibacter sp.
GTTAAACTCTATATAATCGGCATCAAGCTGGATGCCGTTATAATTTATACGCGCCTGGTTTATTAAGTAAACTGTAGTATGGTCAGCAGAATATCTGATAGTATCGGCTGCCCTGGATGTAAGTTCCTCATCCAGATCGCCCTTCTTCTTTTTTGTGGTGTCGCCAAGCTTTTTTGAAGTATCAATGCCTGTTACAACAGATTTTTTACTTACAGTAGCCGGAGATTTTTTATCTTTAGTGGACTTTGGTTTTTTAGTAGTGTCGCGCTGTTTCAAGGTATCAACAATAAGTTGATACTTGTTAACGTTGCTTTTACCTACAGCAGTCAACATATTTACCAGTAACAAAACTGCAGACAGAAAAAGTAAGCTGGTGAATTTCAAATTAATTATGAATAGTATATTAGATATAGTTAACCGCGTTCAAAAATAATGAAAATTAAGGCATTGAAAAGATTGATTTATGGTTTATCAGCATTTGTAATTTGTTTTTTGTTTTTTTCGTTTAAGTCACAGGCTTCTACAAAAACAGACACCCTTGTAAATAATGGCTTTAAAATTAAAACCATTATTGTTGATGCCGGTCACGGCAATAAACGTCCCGAAGGCGGCCGTTACTCGCCGGGTGCCGAAGGCGCTTATTCGTTTGAAAGGAATGTAACGCTGGCTATTGCCCAAAAATTGCAGGCAGCTATTGAAAAAGATATTGAAGGTGTAAAAGTTATAATGACACGCACAACACCTTACGATGTACCTTTTCAAACACGATCAGATATTGCTAACCAAAACAAAGGCGACCTATTTATTTCCATACATTGCAATGCTTTGCCAAACCATACCGTACGCGAGGCTGTAGGCCATAAAAAAGGCAAAACGATTTACAGAACAGTATCGGTGCCTGATCACTCAGGCAGGGGCGTTTTAATGTTGGTTTATGATACCAAAAGAACCGGCCCGCAAATAAATGCCTTACTTGAGAATGCCGAAATTGGCGATAATGGCCAGGAAGCGCAGCAAACCAAAGATGCTGACGACCCCATAACAACTATTATGATCAATCAGCTAAAAAACAAATACCGCAAACAAAGTATACATTTAGCTGATTTATTGAATAATGAATTTATTGCCGATGGCCGGAAAAGTGAGGGATTGCGCGAACAGGTGCTTTTTGTGCTGGACCATACGGCCATGCCTTCGGTACTGGTAGAAACCGGGTATATTAACAACCCTACTGACGAAGATTTCTTAAATTCTGAAGATGGGCAAAACGAAATTGTGGATGCAATTGTTAGGGGAATTAAAACCTATAAAAAGGAAGCAGAACAAACAACTGAATAAAACGTTATACTAAAGCTTTGAAACTATCCAACGAAACTAAAATAGGCGCACTTACAGCCATTACAATTACCGTACTTATATTGGGTTATAGCTACCTGCGTGGTAACGATGTATTTTCGGCTTCCAATAAATTTTATGCCATTTATCAGAGTGTTGATGGGTTAACGGTATCAAAACCTGTACTTGTAAATGGGTTTCAGATTGGCCGTGTTTCAAAAATGCAGCTACGTAATGACGGCCATACCGTTGTTGAATTTAAAATAGACGACCAATACAACGTACCGGTTAATACACTGGCACGTTTAGTTAGTACCGATCTGTTAGGTGGTAAGGCTATTGTATTTGAACTGGGCAACAGTAATGAGTATGCCGAAAATAAAGACACTTTACGTGCCGATATACAAGGCAGCCTGGCCGAAAGCCTGCAGCCTATACAAACCAAGGCCGAAAACCTGATGAGCAAGTTAGACTCATCATTAGCGGCAATAAACAAAATATTAAATCCCAATTTTCAGCGTAATGTCGACAGGAGCTTTACCAGCATAGCCAACTCATTACAAACATTAGAAGGCACCACCAAAAAAATAGATTATATTGTTGGCAGCCAAACCGGCCATATAAACGGTATATTAACCAATGCCGAAGCAGTATCTGTTAATCTAAAAAACTCTACTGCCGGTTTAACGGGTGTAACTTCAAATTTCCAGCGCTTTAGCGGCGATCTGGCAAATTCAAACGTTAAACAAACTTTAGAAAATGCCAACAAAGCCATTGCCGACCTGCAGCAAACCATCGGTAAACTAAATACCAATAACGGCACCTTAGGCAAATTAATGAACGACGATTCGTTATATCGCCATTTGGATTATGCCTCTAAAAACCTGGATGCTTTATTTATTGATATCAAAAAGAATCCTAAGCGGTACGTGCATTTCTCGGTATTTTAACAGCTCTAATTCATAAAACCATTTGTCATTTCTGAACGAACGAGGAGAAATCTTGTACAGCTTGCAATTCACACGTTAAGATTTCTCGCTATCGCTTCGAATGACAGAAAAATAATGGTTACACTATAAACGTCTTCCCCTCAATAGCCAGTTCAGTATCAGGGAA
>JAICMD010000031.1 GCA_025929405.1 Mucilaginibacter sp.
AAAACAAGCAGCAAAACTTACAGTAAGCCCGCTCATTGTTGCAAAGCCAGGCGAAACCACGAGCGGCGATGGTATGATATTCCGTCAAACTGAAAGACAGTTTAAGCTGATGCTTGCTGACGGGCTGGGCCATGGACCGGAAGCAAACAAAGCGATTAATGAGGCGGCAGACGCTTTTAAAGTTTGTCCGGATAACAGTCCAACCGAAATACTACGCTTTATCCATGAATGCATAAAAAAAACCCGGGGGGCAGTTATTAATATATTAGCTTACGATTTTGAAACTAATATATGGTCATCTACAGGAATAGGCAATATAGCAGTCAGACTTTTTGGGCCGGCTACTCTTCGGAATCATATGACTTATAACGGTATAGTTGGCCATAACATTCCTAATACTATGAGCGACCAGCAATACCCATTGGAAAAATACAATCAGGTTATTTTATGTTCAGATGGGATCAAAACCCGTTGGGATTTGAGTAAATACCCCATGATATCAAAATATGATGGAACCGTTCTGTCGGCAGCGCTTTATAAAGATCAGGCACGGCGCAATGATGACATGTCGGTAATATCAATTAAAATAAAATAGCATGTACGACATTGTAACGATTACCCTTGAAAATGAAATGGACCTTGTGCTCGCACATAAAAGGACTATGAAAGTAGCAGAAAAGCTCGGCTTAACGGTAGCAACGCAAACCACTTTTGCCACCGCCGTATCCGAAATTGCAAGAACAGTTATAGAACATACAGATCATGGTAGCCTTATTATCGGCCTCGAACAAACTAAACAACGTTATGGTCTTAAAGCAATCTTTACTTTCGAAAGCGAAGTAAAGTTTACTAATGCTGATGCAAGTTATTACTATGCGCAAAAGCTGGTACCAGAATTTAACATGTACGAAAGCGATGGCGTAACTGTAATCGAAATGAAGATAGGACTTCCCCGATCTCTCAACCTTGACAGGGAGAAGGTTGCACTCTTCCAAACTTTTTTCTTGAATGAACGACCATTAAATGCTTATGAGGAAATAAAATTACGGATTACTTCTCTTAATCGCATTACTGAAGAGCAAGAAGAAGAATTACGGCAGTCACGAATTATCGACGAAAAGAAAACAGAATTTATGTCGATTGCCAGCCATGAAATCAAAACCCCTATAACTATTATTAAGGCCTATAGTCAAATGGCTAAAAGAAGTAAAGATTTAGGTAGTGATGAGATCAAGAACATTTTAGAAAAGATAGATGCCCAATCTTCTAAGTTGCTTATATTAGTACAGCAATTGTTAGATATTTCCAGGATTGAAAACGGCAATATTGTTTACACGATGGCGGCAACTCCATTCAATTCATTTGTGGCAGAAATGGTTGAATTGATGCAAAACATTATTCCCCACCATACTATTACCCTTAATTTGCCAGTGGAAGCCACAGTTAATTTGGACAGTTTACGCATGGAGCAGGTATTTTCCAATTTACTAGGAAATGCAGCAAAATATTCCGAGAAAAATACTACTATACATGTTAGTACGGAGATGCTCGGAGATCAAATACGACTATCCGTTCAAGATAATGGAATTGGTATGTCCGCGGAAAGCATGGACTCTGTATTCAATAAATTTTACAGGGATAAAGACGTATTACGAACACACGCAGGTCTTGGTATGGGTCTTTACATTGCGTCCAAGATAATCAATGATCATGGCGGAAAAATTTGGGTTGAAAGCAAAGAAGGGAATGGTTCTACCTTTAGTTTTAGCCTGCCTCTCCTTTCAATGACAGTTTAAGAAAACGTCCTGAAGAACAATATCTTGTACAGTTTTGGTGTGTTTAGAACCAATTTCATATCACGTATGGGGCATGTAACTTCAAACGCGTCCATTTTCACATATCTCTGGCTTAAGCCGAACCCACTTCCTTGCACACGCTTTAAATAAATGTTAAAAAATTTAAAGAATAGGAAAATATGTCAAACTTTATACTTACCTTACTGGCTTATTAATAATAAATATAATGCAACAAGGAACAGTAAAATTTTTTAATGAAGCAAAAGGTTTCGGATTTATCACCCCAAGTAATGGTGGTAGCGATATTTTTGTTCACTCTACGGGTCTGATAGACAATGTTCGCGAGAACAGTGTGGTTAACTACGACGTGGAAGATGGCCGTAAAGGTCTTAATGCGGTAAATGTACAAATAGCTTAATACACTATATCATCATTTTTGAAAGCATCCTCTGTCGGGATGCTTTTTTTGTTACGATTAACTATAATTCAGTTAGGTAGACAATAAATAAAATAATTAAGAAAATGGAGAAACAGGTTAAGAACGAAGAACTCAAAATAGAATTACGTACCCTAACTAAGGACGATTACCTTGGCTTAAAATCCTCGATGATTGAAGCTTATTCCGGTTGGGCAGGGGCATCTGTCTGGGGTGAAAGCCATATCAATAAGTTATTGGAAATATTTCCTGAAGGTCAAATATGCATACTTGTTAATGGTGCTATTGCAGGCTGTGCCTTGTCATTAATAGTAAATTATGACCAGTTTGGCGACAATCACACTTACGCTCAGATCACTGGCAACTATACCTTTTCAACGCATGATGAAAAGGGAGATGTGTTATATGGTATCGATTTTTTCGTTCATCCCGATTACCGGGGAATGCGGATTGGCCGACGGCTATATGATGCACGAAAAGAGATATGTGAGCGGCACAACCTACGTGCGATCATTGCTGGAGGCCGAATTCCGAAATATAAAGATTATGCCGATCAACTCACACCGAAAGCCTACTTGGAGAAGGTGAAGGGCAAAGAAATACACGACCCTACTTTGTCTTTCCAATTGGCTAACGATTTCCACGTCAGGAAGATTTTGAAAGGTTATTTGCCGGGCGACACTCAATCGTTGGAATACGCATCACTGCTGGAATGGAATAATATATATTATAATGAAGTTGCGACTCACATAAACTCTAAGAAATCAGTTATTCGCTTGGGGCTTGTACAATGGCAGATGCGGCCCTTTCCAAATATCGAATCACTTTGTGAGCAGATTGAATTCTTCGTAGATGCAATTAGCGATTATCAAAGCGATTTTGTGCTGTTTCCCGAGTTGTTCAATGCGCCACTAATGACGGCGTATAATCATATGAGCGGTGCGGAAGCAATGCGGGAAATCGCGAATTTCACCATACCTTTGCGAGAGAAATTTGTTGAATATGCGATTAGCTATAACATCAACATCATCACCGGTAGTATGCCATACCTGGAAAATGGCGTTCTTCAAAATGTCGGCTACCTTTGTCGCAGGGACGGCACGTATGAAACATATCATAAGATTCATTTGACACCAGCAGAACAAAGCGACTGGGGTATGGTCGGTGGCGACCGGATTACAACTTACGACACAGATTGCGGAAAAATCGGTATACTTATTTGCTATGATGTAGAATTTCCGGAGTTGCCCCGCTTATTAGCAGAACAAGGCATGCAAATTCTTTTCGTCCCTTTTATGACCGATACGCAAAACGGTTATACCCGCGTTAGAAGTTGCGCCCAGGCTCGGGCTATTGAGAACGAATGCTATGTAGCTATAGCTGGCAGCGTAGGTAACTTACCTAAAGTGCATAATATGGATATTCAATATGCTCAATCTGCCGTATTTACTCCTTCTGATTTTTCATTTCCCACAAATGGTATCAAAGCTGAAGCCACCCCTAATACAGAAACTACGCTTATCGCTGATGTAGACGTTGACTTGCTGAAAGAACTGCACAATTTCGGCTCTGTTCGAAATTTAAAAGACCGTAGGTTAGATATTTACAAAATTACCAACAAAAGCAAGAAACAAGTTTGATCACGAATCACATTAATCTATTATTTACTTTTTTAGGTAACTATGTATTTTGGTTGTATAGATAGCGTTAGTTTTTGTTGCCTCTCGACATATAGTTTAAATAGCCTGCCATTATTGGTGGGCTATTTAGTTTTCATTATTACTTATATGAGGGGAACTAATATGATTTTGCTGTTTGGTTTTAATGAAAGGGTAATGTTCAAAATGCCCGTCATAATTAAATATGGTTTGGTCACAAACTGAACAAGAGATCGTTCCCTTATGTTGTTTCTCTGTGCTTTTTAATGCTATTTCGTAGGTAGAACCACAGGTGCTGCACTCAATTTCAATTCTATTCATTTCGGCTATGTATTGCTAAGTAGATGTTAGCGAATTGTTAAGCTTTCACAGCAAAAATAGTGCCTCGATTTCAATAAATCCTATATTACAGGTTACAACGCCGCAAGGCTATTGTGATAAGGATTAGGTTAAAAGCCCGACGTGCGTGCGAGATGTTGGGTCTTTTATTATTACCGAACATTTATTTAAACTTTATTTTTAGTGGATTCGGTTTAGCTATTGTAAATTATGACAAAAACAGTCCTAATTATAGAGGATGATAAAGACATCATCGCTGTTTTGAATTATTTCTTGGTTAACGACGGATATAATGTCGCCGGCTAAGCAATTTCTAACGCAACAAATTTTATATAAATAAATTGGTATTAGTCTAAACTGCGCTTGATGTTATAAAAAAATCTTAATATAAAGTATACAATCAATTAAACGCTAATAGCTTTTTCCCTTTTAACCTATTAAGATGTAATCATTTTAGTTTAACAAGTTGATAAATCAAATTTATGCCGCTATAAAGCTCCAACGTATCCTTGTTATGCCTGATTTCATATTTTGTGTCTTCAACTTTAATAAAACTTCCATTTAAAGAGTAATTTACTTTCATGCTCGAAAACACTTTATTATTGTTACCGTAGGCAATCATTTCTATTTCAGAATCATAAAATTCCCAAACTAAAATTCGATCAGGAAGCATTGCTTGGGGAACGCGAACATCTGAACCAAAGGACTTAACTATTTCAGCAGCAGACACTACTTTATAATTATTGTCCACAAATTCATTGCGAGAGCAACTACATAAAAAAAACAATAAGGCAAATATTAAATACTTGTTCATGTGGTGTGGCTATTCACCAAATATAAATCACAAAAAACAAATATGGGATATATCCTATAATATTTATTTAAAAGTTCGCCCACCTTGTGAGGGTGAATAAAGTCAGGAACAACGATTATATTGTCGATTTTGGCAAAAACTTAAGAAGTATCCGAAATGCTAAAGGCTTATCCATGGAAAAGCTTGCTCAAATGGCGGGACTAGAGTATTCACAAATTTCTGATATTGAATTAGGTAAGATCAACACAACTATTTCAACTGTTCATCTATTAGCAAAAACTTTAGATATTGCAACTAAAGACCTTTTTGATTTTTAATGCCTTTTAAGCGCATCATTTAATAGCTTTTATAAATTATCATCTACGCGTAATAGAATGCTTTAAACAGTAAGAAAAGCGGCTTAGTACGTGCGTAGATAACTAATGTAGAACCAAGTTAAATGAACGATATAATAATCACAAATAAAGCCTTCTAACAGCCCGATGTGCTTAACCAATAAAATTTATTGCTAATTGCATAAAAGACCGTTAGAAAGCAGGTAAGAAAGCTATTTTGATGCTATACAACGTTTGCTGCAGTATCTTTTGTTATATTATAGAGACAGTTTAAAATTTTTTGGTGTAATAAAATTATGATTATTATAGAGGCTAAGGTCACGGGTTATTATTCTTTTTTCCATACGAGCCAAGCTCCACAGTTCAGCATCTTCTGTTGAATAATGCATATCGTCGGTTGGGCAATCAAACATATCTTCGTATACGGTTAGTTGCATATATTGATTTTGTTCACCTCTCTCTGTGGGAAGTATATCAGCGATTAACGCTTCCACCCTTGCTCCTGAATATAAAAATTGACCGTACCATTTTTTACAGTTTTTTAGCCAGAAAATAATAATTGACTGTTGTTCAACATTATCGTCAACAGCTGTATAAATTTTATAAATAGAGCCAGTCAGCGTTAAAATACAGGTTTTAGCAACCATGGCTTTACTTTGTTGGAAACGTATGCTACCATACGATACAGGCAATTGAAATAAACGCCAATTTTTAGGGTTTTTTGATTTTATGATTGTAAAGGTGTAATGATTTTTCATGTTAATGATTTTAAGATTGATTATCCTGCCTTATAGCACACTTTTTATACAACAATATGGTATAATATGATCCGTATAAAAAGCCGCTATAGGGCAGGATATAGGGTTAAATTAAGGTTATGCAGCGTTTGCAGCAATCCATTGTATTTTTTCGCTCAACTCATCTAATAGTACTTGTGTTGAACTATCGGTATGTGCAGATGTTATTTTAAATAGCTTTTTGTGTAAGCGATGGCGTTGTACACCTGATAAACTATCTGTAACCGAGTCAATGTGATTTAGCACTATATCAATACCCAAAGCTTCAACGCCATGATTAGCAAGAGACATAACAAAACTTTTAGTATTGGTACAGTCAACATTAGCTTGGGGGCGAACCACTTTGTGGATATTTAGATATGACTTTTGCCATACATCAACTACCTTTTTTATTATAGCAGCATCCATCAACATTCCGGCAGTTAACTTCGGTACATTTAAAGCCAACTTTGGCTTTTTTAACTTTACTTCAAGCCTTAAAAGGTTATTATTAGCTTGACAAAGTTTACTTGACGTATTTCTTTTAGTAGCTTCTAATATTTTATCGTAAAAAACGATGTCTTTAACCCCATTGCTAAATGTTAAGGTTTCAGCATTGTAGGTTATTTTCATTGCACGCGAACAATGGGCTAAAAGTTCAATATACTTTGTAGGTTTTTTAACTGTACTTATGTTAAACCCAGCATCTAATCGGCTTACAGGAGCGTCATGTAAATTAATACCCAACATTTTTTCTAATTCTACTATAGCCTGAACATAAGTGTCAATTGAATTGTTACCTATGTTGTTGCCATGAATCATTTTATTAGGATTAAAATTTATAGCTAATGATCCGGGGGTTAAAAAAATCCTGACATGATTACTACTGCCTTGTTTAAGCCAAGTTCCATCTTTACGATACTTTATAGTTGCATCATCAAACGTATCTATTAAAGCAGATACTATTTCAGGATTATAATATCGTGGTTTAATAGTTAATGTATCAAAGGTTACTGTACTATTTATCTTCATTTTCATTTATTGTATAAAAGTTATGGTTATTATATAGACTTAGGAATGATGTTTTGTGGGTTTTCATCCGTTGAGCGATTTTCCAGGGGTCGAAGCCGATTATACTTTTCTCATATAACCCTTCTGCGTCGTTGAAAGAATTTTCAATAACAGTAACATCTAAGCACACAGCTTCGCCCTCAATATGGCATCGATCTATATCGCCATTGAATTCAGCCTTTACCATGAGGTTAGTAGATAAAATTTCGCCATATAGTACCCCTCTAAGATCAAACCAAAAATACATTGCTGAAAGTGGTCGTTCATTCTCTTCCTGATCGACGGTATAAAATCGCTTGGTTGAACCATTAGTGTCAAATACAGCTAAATTATCTTTAGCTCCAACTGCTCGTGCGATTTGACCGTAAGCTTTAACTGGTAAAAGTTGCGCCCAGTATAGTCCTTTAGATGAGCCGGGCGATAGTATAAAATTATAAGTCGTTGTTTTCATTTTATTAAAAAATTCTGTTAAAAAAAATCGCGTTAATCTGGCATCCATAGTCTGATTTACTATTTTACCAGGGCGACGTTTGTGTAAATTGAAGTTATATCAATCTCTTACTGATTAGTTCATCGGCATCAATTTGACTATTTAACTCTTCGATAGATGCTATGCGGTTTTTTAGCAAAAAAGCATCAACATCGTCTTTTAAAAAGTAAATTTTACGTCCAGTTGGCCTAAATTTTGGCAGCAAATTTTTTTGAGATATTTTATAAATGGAGCTTATTGAAACTCCTAAATAATTACGCAACTCTTCCGTTGTCATGAAGCTCTTATTCATGGCTTAATTGTTTTAATGAAAAAATCTGTTAGAGTTGGGTTGAGTTAAGTTTTGTTAATCAGCTTGCCTGACAAACATTTTTATTATTTTGGCAGGAGACCCACGTAATCCCATATAAGCAAATCGTGACTTTGTTATATATCGGTAAATTGTATCAGCGCTAACACAACGTATCGATTTTGCCAAATTGAGCACAGGTTTAATAAAGCCCCAGCTTTCCTGGTTAGGGTTGTTATCGGGGCCGGAATAAACGTTAAAATTGCTCATAGTGTCAATATCCGATATTGATTTAATTCTAAAAAATTTTTTTAAAAAAAAGTATTTACCTGTTATGTTAAACATAATTGCCGTTTGACTTTATTAGCCTATTTTTGTGCTTCACTTTATTAAATATTATCCTGCATCCGAAGTAGCCGTAATATGAGTAAGTTCTTAAAATATGTTACTTATCCGTTACTGGTTATCCATAAGTAATTGAATAACAAAATCATGTCAATTTTCCACACTGAAAGTAAAATAATAATAACCTGTAATAAAAGGCTTTCGCCTTACCTGCAACAGGAGGTTGAAGAGTTGGGCTATGAGCCTGTACGCGTGTTTCAAACCGGCGTTGAGTTGCAGGGAACTGTAACCGATACTATAGCGCTTAACCTTAATTTGCGTTGCGCAAGCCAGATATTATACTCGTTACAAAGCTTTACGGCTAAAGACCCGGCCGAGCTTTATGATAACCTGGTGAAAATTGAATGGGAGCAGCTAATTGATTTTTCCGGTTATTTTTCGGTTACTTCAAATGTTAATAACCCGCATATTTTAACGCCGCTATTTGCCAATGTTAAAGTTAAGGACGCCATTGTTGATAGGATAAAATCAGTTAAGGGCATCAGGCCAAACTCGGGCGCCGATGCTAATAAAACGGTTGTGCATTTGTACTGGCAGGATGATCGTGCCGAAATATTTTTAGATACCTCGGGCGAAACTCTGGCCAAACACAGCTACCGTAAAATCCCGGGCAAAGCACCTATGCTTGAGGCTTTGGCCGCATCAACCATTATGGCTACGCATTGGGACAGGAACAGCACATTTATAAACCCCATGTGCGGCTCGGGTACGCTGGCTATTGAGGCTGCCTTGCTGGCTACTGATAAGCATCCCGGCCTGTTTAGGATGAACTATGGCTTTATGCACATCATCGGCTATGAGGAACAGGTTTTTTTTGGCGAACGCCGGTTATTAAAAGACAAAGCAAAAAAGGAAACCGGGTTTAAAATTATAGCTACCGATCTTTCGCCTGACGCTGTTGACATTGCCCGTAAAAATGCAAAAACAGCCGGAGTAGAACATTTAATTGATTTTAGCGTTTGTGATTTTGCAGATACGGATGTACCGGAGGAGCCGGGCGTAGTAATGTTTAACCCCGAATATGGCGAACGCCTGGGTACACACTCCAAACTGGAAGCCACCTATAAACGGATTGGCGATTATATGAAACAAAAGTGTTTGGGCTACCGCGGCTATATTTTTACCGGCAATCCTGATTTGGCAAAAAAGATAGGTTTACGCGCCAATCGTAAAATTGAATTTTATAATGGCAAACTTGATTGCCGTCTTTTGGAATATGAGTTGTACCAGGGCAGCAAACGAGAGCCGAAGGAAGAATAATGTCGAACAACGAATGCTAAATAATGAATGTAGAAGTATACTTCGATGTTCAATATTCAACATTCGGTATTCATGATTAAATAAATGAAGAAAATATCGTTGTTGGTTATAGTAATGTTGTTGTCGCTATCCTGCATGGCGCAGGAGCAGTTAGCTTTCCCGTTTCAGGGTGGTAAGGATATTATGACCCGTTTTTTTAAAGATAGTGTTGTTGTTTCAAAGGATATTATCAGAAAAAAGGCTACGGGCATGGCCATATTTAAATTTACTGCTGATGAACAGGGTAAAATATCAAAAGTGGTTATTTATTATGCCGATGATCTTTTGTTAACACCTCCAATAATTGAAGCATTAAAAAAATCAAACCGTAAGTGGATAATACCCGATCATGAAAAAACGCATGATTTTATCCTCCCTTTCACTATACGCTTTAATGCCCCGGTAACGGCCAATACCGAACTGCAAAAAAGCAGTTATGATTTTTATAAAAGCAGTAAAGCGTTTTTTTCTTCCGATCAGATACCGCTAAACGAGGCTACACTTTTACCCGCTATGGTAATAAACTATGACATAGCACATTAAAAAACGATGTTTTTAGTACAAAAACAAAACCATAACGTTTAATATTTCGTAATTATAGTTGATAACTATCAGCTAATTGATTATGAGTACGTCCTTGTCTGTTAAAATTAAAGCTATTGCTGCTAACATTCGTAATAAAAGAGAATTACGAAATTACACTCAGGAATACCTGGCGTTTAAGCTTAATATATCGCAAAATGCTTATAGTAAAATTGAACTGGGATATACTAAAATAACGGTTGAAAGACTTTTTCAGATTGCCGATGTTTTGGAACTTGATGTGGTCGACCTTATCTCCCCTCCTGAATTATCTTCGTCACGCGCAGTTAGTGCAACTGCATAGTTTATATTTGCAGCTATTGCAGATATGAATAACCCGAGTATTATTGATAAAACCACCCTGTTTGTACAGCATACCTTAAAAAATGCCGTAGGCGGGCATGATTGGTGGCACATTCACCGGGTTTGGACCAACGCCAAACTCATAGCACAAACAGAAGATGCTGATTTGTTAACTGTTGAACTTGCCGCATTGCTGCATGATATTGCAGATAGTAAATTCAATAATGGTAACGAAGAACTTGGCCCACAAATAGCAGGCGAATTTTTGGAAAGCATTAATGTTGATGCTGAAATTATCTATCGTGTGCAGCAAATCATCCGCTACATGTCGTTCAAAACAAGTTTTGATAAACCTGTTTTTAATTCAAAAGAGCTTCAAATAGTGCAGGATGCTGATAGGCTTGACGCTATCGGCGCCATTGGCATTGCACGTGCCTTTAATTACGGTGGCTTTAAAGGGCGCGAAATATATAACCCTGCTGTTAAGCCCGATGTGAATATGAGCAAGGATGCCTATAAAAATTCAACGGCTCCCACCATCAATCATTTTTACGAAAAGTTGTTATTACTGAAGGATAAAATGAACACTGCTACCGGCAAGCAATTAGCCGTCCGGCGCCATGAATTTATGGAGAAATACCTTGAACAGTTTTATGCCGAATGGCAGGGATAGCTTTCATTGTAACATAAATTTTAAATATTATCTGGCTAACCTTTATACTGTTTTCACCGTCATATATGTAAAAATAATAACACATATATATATTATAATACCATTATAACGTTTATTCGCAGTATGAAAAAACTAACTACCCTAATTATAACCACACTGTTTTTATTAAATATAGCTACGGCACAATCGCGTGTTACACGCTCAAAAATTAGTTTTCAAATTAAAAACCTGGGTATAAATACCAGCGGTATTATAGGTACTATGCAGGCTAATATCCAGTTTGACCCTGCCGCCTTAAATACCAGCACCATTGAGGCAACGGCTGATGTTAAAAGCATAAATACTGATAATGATACCCGCGACGAACATTTACGCAGCGACGAATTTTTTGATGTGGCTCGTTTCCCCAAAATAACGATGAAGTCTGTTTCTTTCAGGCATAAAAGCGGCAACAACTATGTGGGGCAGTTTAATGTAACCATGAAGGCTAAAACCAAAGCGTTTGATGTGCCTTTTACTTATGTAGAAAACGGGAATAATGGCTCATTTAAAGGCAGCTTTAAATTAAACCGCCTTGATTTTGGCGTAGGCGAAAACAGCCTGGTACTATCAAATGATGTTACTGTAACCATTGAGGTTGATACAGCAAAATCGTAGTTTAGCGCTTGCCTTATTAATAGATTCTTAACTTAATACTAACCTATTCAACTGTAGCAACCACTCACCAATTTAGTACCTTTACGTTATGAAATTACGTGTACTGGTATTAATTAATGCTGCCGCCGTTGCTGTAACGCTCTCGGCAGTAAACTTCTATTTCAGGCATAACCTTACAGACATGCTGATAACTTTTAGCGCAACTATAGTTACCAGCTTTGTGGTATTTTATTATCTTATTGAAAAATACATCTACTCCAAAATAAAGCTCATATACAAGCTTATTCATAACCTTAAACTTGGGCGCGACCTGCGCGACGCACTTGGCGAACATGTTAGCTCCGACCCGATAAATGATGTGGAACTGGAAGTAAAGGAATGGGCCAGACAAAAAACCACCGAAATAAATGTTTTACGTAACCAGGAAAAATTCCGACGGGAATTTTTATCCAATATCTCGCATGAGTTTAAAACCCCCCTGTTTGCCATACAGGGATATATTGAGGCTCTGCAGGATGATGATTTTGACGATAAGGAAATGGCAAGGCAGTTTTTAGATAAGGCCGCAAGAAATGTTGACCGTTTGAGCTATCTGATTAAAGACCTTGACGAAATTTCAAAGCTCGAATCGGGCGAGATGCCGATTAATTATACCCGGTTTAAGATCAATGACCTGATAAAAGAAGTTTTGGAAGGCTCGGAAATGAAAGCCCAGCAGCATCATATCAAGCTTATATTTAAACAAAAGTATGATGAGGCTATTTGGGTTAATGCTGATAGAGAAAAAATAACGCAGGTACTAACCAACCTTATAGACAACTCCTTAAAATATGGTAAAGAAAATGGCAATACAGCCATCAGCCTATTTAATCTTCATGATCAGGTATTGATTGAAGTTACTGACGATGGTTTAGGTATCGAAGAAAAATACCTGCCAAGATTGTTTGAGCGTTTTTTCCGTACAGATACCAGCCGGTCAAGACAAATAGGCGGATCGGGTTTGGGGCTGGCTATTGTAAAACATATTATTGAGGCGCATCAGCAAACCATTAATGTACGCAGTACGGAAGGGTTAGGTTCAACTTTTGGCTTTACTTTAGAAAAATCTAAGCCGACTTTACAATTTCCAAACATTACCGGTACATAAAACTTAACATTAACTTAACATTGTAAACATACCTTTGTATAATATTTATATAAAGGCATGTCATTAAACAGCATTTTTCAATACTTCGTACCAAAGGATAAAAAAGTATTTTTCCCATTATTTGAGCAGGCATCAAACAACGTTGTTGTAATGGCTACGGTATTGGTTGAAGTAGTTAACTCAAGCAACCCCGCAACCCGCGAAGAGTTATTTAAACAAATTGATAAGCTGGAAAACAAAGGCGATGAAATAACCCACCAGGTTTACCTGGAACTAAGCAAAAATTTCATTACTCCGTTTGACCGCGAAGACATACACGCTTTAGTAAGCGCTATTGATGATGTGGCCGATTATATACAAGGCGCTGCCAACCGCATGAACCTGTATCGTATTGATGATTATAATGAGCATATACGCAAACTGTGCGAATTGGTATTACAGGCCAGTGTTGACCTTGAAAAGGCTGTTAAAGAATTAAAGGACCTTAAAAACGTACGTGCCATTGCCGATTCATGCATACGTATAAACAGCCTAGAGAACCAGGCTGATTATGTGTTTGACCGCGCCGTTGCTGATCTGTTCCTGTACGAGAAGGATGCTATTCAACTAATAAAATATAAAGAGATATTAGCTGCTTTAGAAACTGCTACCGATATGTGCGAGGATGCAGCCGATGTAATGGAGTCTATCCTTGTTAAAAACGCTTAATTAGCCTATAAGTAATGGTTACTACTCTGCTTGTTACTATAGTTATACTGGCCTTAGCGTTTGATTATACTAATGGTTTTCATGATGCGGCAAACTCAATTGCCACTATCGTATCTACAAAAGTGTTAACCCCTTTCCAGGCGGTGTTATGGGCAGCCGCTTTTAACTTTGTGGCTTATTTTGTGGTTAAGGATCATAAGGTAGCCAATTTTGTATCAAAAATTGTGTTTACAGATTTTGTGAACATGCATGTAATACTGGCCGGCTTAATAGCCGCCATAACCTGGAACCTTACTACCTGGTGGTTTGGCATACCTTCAAGCTCATCGCATACGCTTATAGGCGGCTTTGCCGGTGCCGGCATGACTAACGCCATGTATATAGGCACCAACGCTTTTTTGGCGGTAAACGCACATTATATCATCCCGATAATAATTTACATTGTAGCAGCGCCATTTATTGGTTTATTGGCAGGTTATATAATTACCATTATCATTTTGCATATCTGTAAAGCTGCCAGGCCAGCCGTTGCTGAACGTTGGTTTAAAGCCTTACAATTAGTATCATCAGGTTTTTTAAGTTTTGCACACGGCACCAACGATGCCCAAAAGGTTATGGGCATATTATACCTGGCTATGGTATCATCTAAGGTAATTGGAAATACCGCACCTATGCCCGAGTGGATACCGCTGGCATGTTATTCGGCTATTGCATTAGGCACCATGTCGGGCGGATGGAAAATTGTTAAAACTATGGGCAGCAAAATAACCAAAATAACCCCGCTTGAAGGTGTAAGCGCCGAAACTGCTGCAGCCACAACATTGATATTTACCGAGCATTTTGGTATACCTGTATCAACCACACACACCATTACAGGTTCTATTATTGGTGTTGGCTTAACCAAACGGGTATCGGCCGTACGTTGGGGCGTTACTATTAACCTGGTATGGGCGTGGATAATAACCATACCGATATCAGCGCTTATTGCAGGTTTGGTGTTTGCCTTGATGCATCTTATTGGCTAATATTCATTCAGTTTTAAGTAATTTGGCGCCATGAAAAAATCGCTACTTGCTGTTCCCCTACTATTTTTATTTATAACATTATCTGCATTTGATAATATTGCGCCCAGGCAAGCATCGCCATCACCGTTAGAGATAGGCAACGCGCTAAAACAGGCACTTGAAGTTGGTACTGCTAAAAGCTCTGATCAGCTATCAGCCGTAAACGGTTTCTTTGGAAATGCTGCAGTAAAGATCCTGTTTCCGCCGCAGGCACAAAAAGCCGAAAATACCTTGCGCAAACTGGGCTTTAATAAATTATGTGATGATGTTATCCTGTCATTAAACCGCGCTGCCGAAGATGCCGCCAAACAAGCCAAACCCATATTTATAACTGCTATTAAGCAAATGACATTGCAGGATGTTACCAATATTTTGCTGGGCAGTCAGGATGCAGCAACGCAATATTTTAAACGTACAACTACGCAAAGTTTAACTGATGCGTTTAAACCCATTGTGCAAAACAGCCTTAATAAGGTTGGCGCTACCAAATACTATGGTGATGCAGCAAACGCGTATAACAAAGTGCCTTTTGTAAGCCGGATAAATCCCGATATAAGCGATTATGTTACCCAAAAAGCTATTGACGGGTTGTTTATTGAAATAGCTATTGAAGAATTAAATATACGCCAGAATTTAAGTGCGCGTTCAACCCCGTTATTGCAGAAGGTATTTTCGTTTGCTGATAAGTATAAGAAGTTTTAAAAGAATACCGGGCCGGTATTTTGCGAGCGGAAAGTAACGGTTACTGTAACCTCCTTAGCGCCATCAGTAGATTTATTAACCCAGGTTGGGCCATTTTTAATCAATTCGATAGCTTTTTGATTGGCTGCATCGCATAAGCCATTTTTAATTTTTACATCGCTTACGCTGCCATTGGGGGCAACCATAAATGATACCTGTACATTACCTGTTTTGTCATCAGTAACAGTTGCTGAAAGTGAAAGATATCTTTCAAAAGAGTTCCATCCGGTTTTAGGATGAACTTCTTCACTGTTTAATGATATTTCTGTTTTGCCTTGAACTTTTTTCTTGGCGGTATAATCTACAACCAGTACCTCGTCTAACGGTGACGAACCGCCCATAATATCAAAAGCAGGCGCTTTTGTTACGGGCTTCGTGGTAACCAACTCGCTGCTGTCAATGTCAGGGTCGGTAGTTGTGGCTGCAACCATTGGCGATACTGATCTGTTTAACGCGGCATAACGTTCCTGGGCAACACTTTTTACAGAGGCAACACTTAACAATACAACAGCACAAACCATAGTGGCAAGTGATGCGATTAATTTGTTAATGTTTACTGTTGCTTTCATTTATGTTATCCCTGATTTAATAACAACCGGGAATAACAAATGTAATTTTTTGAAGCAAAAATTTTAACAATATTGTAATTTTTATGCTATAAATAAGAGATAATTGATTGGATTGGCAAAATCTTATCAATAGGCTGAATTTATTGAAAAAAATGCAACAAACGTGTGACATTGGAGGGATAAAAATGTCTTAACCAGAGCATAAAATTGTCTTAAAATTTCCATAATCTGCGCGTTTTGCCGTTTTTGTAATAATCGGGCGCGCATATACAGCAATTTTACGAAACTCATAAAATCAATAATAAAAAAGGCGGCAAGTCATAAACTTACCGCCTTTTTTGATAATTATCAAATTGTCATTGCTGCGAACGAGCCACTGCCCGGCCCGGGCGTGTGAAGCAATCGGTGTTATGCTTATCTTATTGAATATTTTGAACGTGAGGAGATTGCTTCGCTCGCTGAGACTCCGCACCTCCCTGCTCGCAAAGACGGCGTTTGTTAGGTTGGTTGCCAAAATTGCGCGTTTTGCCAATAATCAGATACGTAATGGCGGTAATTTTATCCACCTGGTAAACCCAACAATAAAAAAGGCGATGAATTAATTCACCGCCTTAGGTCTTGAATCCTGGCTCTTGTTTCTTGCTTCTATATCAAAAGCCTAACCGGCTCTTCCAATAATGATTTTAATGTTTGCAGGAAGGCCGCAGCGGTAGCGCCATCAACCACACGGTGGTCGGCACTTAATGTAACCTTCATGATATTGCCCGGTACAACCGAGCCATTTTTAACAACAGGTACCGCTTGTATACCGCTTACTGCTAAAATACAAGCGTTAGGTGTGTTTATAATAGCCGTAAACTCGTCAATGCCAAACATACCTAAGTTTGATATGGTGAAGGTTGAGCCTTCCATCTCATTAGGCTGCAGTTTTTTGTTTTTAGCCTTTTGGGCAAACTCTTTAACCTCGGTAGATATATGCGTGAATGATTTACCGTCGGCAAATTTAATTACCGGTACCAATAAGCCCTCATCAACCGCAACAGCTACACCAATATGTATATGCTCGTTAAAACGGATCTTATCGCTCTGGAATGATGAATTAATAGCCGGATGCTGCCTTAAAGCAATGGCACAGGCTTTTAATACAAAATCATTAAATGATATTTTAACCGGGGCAACCTCGTTTATTTTGTTACGTGCAGCAATAGCCTGATCCATATCTATTGACATGGTAACAAAGAAATGCGGTGCAGTAAACAAGCTTTCACTCAGGCGGCGACTAATAGCCTTGCGCATCTGGCTAACCGGTTTTTCGGTAAATTTCTCTTCGCCGGTAAAGGTTGGTAATA
>JAICMD010000212.1 GCA_025929405.1 Mucilaginibacter sp.
AATAACATGGGTAAGCTCGTCAATATCAATACCGCGGGCGGCAATATCGGTAGCTATCAATACACGGGTAGTACGGTCCTTAAAATTTTTAAGTGCGCGCTGCCTTGCATTTTGCGATTTATTGCCATGTATAGCCTCGGCAGTTACACCTATTTTATGCAGATCCTTTACCACCTTATCGGCCCCATGCTTAGTGCGGGTGAACACCAATACGGTTTTGATATCCTTATTTTTTAAAATATGAGCCAGTAAGGCGCGCTTATCCTGTTTGCCTACATAATATAGTTCCTGCTGTATGGTATCGGCTGTTGATGATACCGGGGTAACCTCCACTTTTTCAGGGTTGTTCAGTATACTATCTGCCAGTTGCTGAATCTCCTTAGGCATAGTGGCCGAAAAAAACAGCGTTTGCCGCCTTGATGGTACTTTGGCCATAATCTTTTTAACATCGTGCACAAAGCCCATATCCAGCATACGGTCGGCCTCATCAAGCACCAGTACTTTAATATGGTCAAGATTTACGTAACGCTGGTTCATCAAGTCCAGTAACCTGCCGGGTGTAGCTACCAAAATATCCACACCACGTTTCAATATATCAGTTTGCGGGTTTTGTGATACGCCGCCAAAAATAACGGTATGCTTTAAGCCGGTATGCTTGCCATAAGCTGCAAAGCTTTCATCAATTTGTATAGCCAGTTCGCGGGTGGGGGTAAGTATAAGCGCTTTAATAGTTTTTTGCTCTTTATGCTGTTGCCTGTCGTTATACAATAACTGCAAAATGGGTATAGCAAATGCGGCGGTTTTGCCTGTACCGGTTTGGGCGCAACCTAACAAGTCGTGCTTTTTTAGTACAATGGGTATGGCCTGTTCCTGTATGGGTGTAGGTGTACTATAACCCTCCGTTTTTAAAGCCCGGAGTATCGGCTCAATTATATTTAAATCTTGAAATGACATGTAAAAATGTATCTAATTAATTTGCTACGCGATTGCATAAGCGGAAGTGAAGGGTTGTTCCGGATAATCAAAACCGTAAGCTAACGGGTATATGCGACAAAGATACGTTTTATTTATCTGTCTCAATACAGATTTGTATGTTACGCTGATTAAATGGCATTGGTTTATTAATCCAGACCCGGTGCCAGCAAATCAGGGTTTACGGCACCATCATTTACATGAGTAATTTTACTGAGGTCGTATTCCGTCTCACCATTTACCGTATGTACTTTTAATAAGCCCTGTTCTTGTAACCGGGCGAGTACATCTCCTACAATTATTTTAAAACTTTCAATGTCAACCTCGTCTTCAAGCTGTGCCATTTCGGTAGCTACCTCAGTAACTGTGCCTATGCCTATTTGCGCAAGAGCAAATAACACGCGGTCCTGCTCATTGTCATGTGTATTATAATGCGCCGGAATATGCAGTGGTTTATATGTTTTCCGGAATGATTCGTCAGATAATGCCATGCTAATAAAAACATATAAGTATTAAAATGTTTGCGTGGAGTTTAATTGGATGTATATAGATTTAAAATAAATATTAAATCCTACCACCTCATAAATTTTAAAAATCATAGTCCATGTTTGGTTAGATTTTTGCTCAATTTTTATAAAATCACTAACTATGAAAAACGAAGCAGGCACTACCCCGAAAAAACAAAATAAACAACCCGGTATAGAAGCAGAAATGCACCCTGCACCCGAGTTTATAAAAGCAAATTATAAGTCAGCCGGGAAACTGGCAGGTAAAGTTGCACTGGTAACCGGTGGCGATAGCGGCATTGGGCGCGCCGTTAGTGTGCATTATGCTAAAGAAGGTGCCGACATAGCTATTGTATATTTTGATGAGGATATAGACGCCAAACAAACCCAGCAATTGGTTGAAGCTACGGGCCGCAGGTGTTTGTTAATTAAAGGCGATGTTAAAAAAAATACATTTTGCCAAAAAGCTGTACTGCAAACGGTTAGCAAACTGGGCAAATTAAATATACTGGTAAATAATGCCGGTATACAGGTACCACAAAAAGACCCTAAAGCAATTGACGAACAACAACTGGCCGATACTTTTAAAACAAATATATTCGCCTATTTTTATTTTGCTACCGCGGCACTTGAACACATGCATGCAGGCGATTGTATTATTAACACCACTTCGGTTACGGCTTATCGGTCATCACCCAACTTGATAGATTATTCTTCTACCAAAGGCGCTATTACATCTTTTACCCGCTCGTTGGCTACCAATCTGGCAAAGAAGAAAATAAGGGTAAATGCTGTTGCCCCAGGCCCGGTTTGGACACCGCTTATTGTATCAACCTTTAACGAAGAGAAAATTAAAAGCTTTGGCTCCGAAACTGCAATGGAACGCGCCGGGCAACCATCAGAACTTGGCCCGGCTTATGTTTTTTTGGCAAGTGACGATACATCATTCATTACCGGGCAGGTAATACATGTTAATGGCGGCGAGGTAGTAAATGGATAATTAATAAGCTTTACATATAAGTGATAGCGACGAATCTTATTTAATATGCTTATTACAGCGCATAAGATTCTTCGCTATCGCTTATAACATGAGATTAGCTATTCAATATAACTTTCCAGTATTTTAAAACCTGAAGTTGTTTCCAATTGTACTCTATCAATGCTTTTTGGCAGCAAGATGCTTTCGCCCATTTTTACAGGATGACTCTCACCATTATAATTAACGGTATAGTCTCCGGCCAGGCAAACCTGTATTACAAACGAATCAAGGTTTGAATAATCCTTGTCCGTATTTTCGGTAGCATCAAGAACATTGGTGGTAAAATATGGACAGGTAACCAGCTTTACCGTCTCATTTTTTTCGGGCTGATACTTGGTCTTATATTCCGGATAATGCTTATAATCGATAGCGGCTAATGCTTCCTGGGTGTGCAGTTCGCGTTTATGGCCCTGAGCGTCTACACGGTCAAAATCATAAATACGGTAGGTAATGTCTGAAGTTTGCTGAATCTCGGCCAATAACAACCCTTTGCCTATAGTGTGTACCCTTCCCGCAGGTAAAAAGAAAACATCGCCTGCTTTGGCATCTTCCCTATTAAGTATCTCCATCAGGCGACCACTGTTAAAATATTCCAGGTAAGTTTTTTCGTCCAGTTCACGGTTAAAGCCTGATATCAGGGTTGATCCCGGGTCGGCCTCAATAATGTACCACATTTCAGTTTTACCAAACGAGTTATGACGCTTTTTTGCCAATTCATCGTTAGGATGAACCTGAATGGACAGATCGTCATTGGCATCAATAAACTTTACCAGTATGGGGAAGGTATTACCGAAGTGTTTATAAACCTTCTCTCCTACCAGTTCGGCGCCATATTGTTCTAACAAATCAGCCAAATTTTCGCCTTGCAGCGCACCATTGGCTACTACAGAAACATCAGACTTTACACCTGAAATTTCCCAGCTCTCGCCGCAATTAGGCAGATTGCCAAAGTCTTTATGCAAATAAGTACGTATTTTTTGACCGCCCCATATTTTGTCTTTGTAAATGGATTGGAATTTTAGTGGATATAGTGGTGTAGACATAATTATATTTATATCTATAAACTTAATATTTCCCAATTAGTTTTTCTATTTGGGTAATTAATTCAGGCAAATAATCTTCAACAATATCCAAATGATTTTATGGTTTATGCCAAAATACCCATGTGCTATTCTATTGCGAAGCCCCCTCATTTTGTGCCAATCAATATGAGGATTATTTTCTTTTATCTCATTTGGTAAGCGATTAGACGCTTCTCCAATAATCTCCAGATTACGCACTACCGCATCGATGGTTTTGCTGTCTTCTGCAAATACATCAAAAGTAAGGGAATGCGTATAAATTCTTATTTTTTCAATACAATCAAGAATATCTTCCAAAAGGAGTTTGGGATGTCGTTCAGACATATATAATTTGAGGTTCTATAATATTAAAGTATTTCGGCTTAATACCATTTCTTGAAACCAAATCAACTTTATAGTTTAGTTTTTCTTCAAGTTCATCTGCTAACGATATAAATTCTATACCAATTTTATCATTAAACTCTACTATAATATCTACATCACTATTTTTAGTAAAATCATCACGTACTACAGAGCCAAACAAACCAATGGAAGCTATCGGATACTTCTTTATCAATTGGGGCTTTAGCTTAGTAAGGATATCTTTTATAGATGCCAATTCTGAACTCATATACAAATATAATTAACCTTACAATATTACAATGCAAACAAAAGTTTTATACAATAAAAAAGTCCGCATATAAACTATACGGACTTTAATATTTCATTAAGACGCAAAGTATTGCGCCTCTACAATTATTACTTACCCAACTTCCTTTTCAAATTTTCGTTTATCGCTTCCAAAAATTCTTCAGTGTATAAGTAATCGGCACCGTGTTCAACTTTTGGTTTTATGGTGATAGCTAAGTCTTTGGTCATTTTGCCGCTTTCTACAGTTTCAATACAAACAGCTTCTAAAGCTTTGCAAAAATCTATCAGCTCCTGGTTTTTATCCAACATACCGCGGAACTCTAAACCTCTGGTCCATGCAAAGATTGATGCAATAGGGTTTGTTGAAGTTGGGCGACCAGCCTGATGCTCGCGGTAGTGGCGGGTTACAGTGCCGTGTGCTGCTTCTGCCTCCATTACGGTGCCATCAGGTGTAACCAAAGTTGATGTCATTAAACCTAATGAACCAAAACCTTGCGCTACGGTATCGCTTTGTACGTCGCCGTCATAATTTTTACAGGCCCAAACAAAGTTGCCATTCCATTTAAGAGCCGATGCAACCATGTCGTCGATTAAACGGTGCTCGTAGGTTATGCCTGCGGCATCCATCTTAGCTTTATATTCGTTTTGGTATATCTCTTCAAAAATATCTTTAAAACGACCATCATATTTTTTAAGGATGGTATTTTTGGTTGATAAGTATAAAGGCCAGCCTTTCATTAAAGCCTGGTTAAAGCATGAGTGCGCAAAACCGCGAATAGACTCATCGGTATTGTACATGGTTAATGCAACACCATCACCTTTAAAGTTAAATACCTCGTATGATTGTGGTTCGCCTCCGTCTTCGGGAGTAAAGGTTACGGTAAGCTTACCTTTGCCTTTGGTTAAAAAGTCGGTAGCACGGTACTGGTCACCAAATGCATGACGGCCAATGCATATAGGAGCTGTCCAGTTAGGTACCAAACGGGGTACATTAGCCATAACAATAGGTTCGCGAAAAACGGTACCATCCAATATATTACGGATTGTTCCATTTGGCGATTTCCACATCTGCTTTAAGTTAAACTCCTTTACACGGGCTTCATCTGGCGTAATAGTGGCACATTTAATACCCACACCATATTGTTTAATAGCATTTGCTGCGTCAATGGTAACCTGGTCATTCGTTTCATCGCGGTACTCCAAACCCAGGTCATAATATTTAATATCAAGGTCAAGGTATGGGGTTATCAGTTTATCTTTAATAAACTTCCAGATAATGCGGGTCATTTCGTCGCCATCCAGTTCAACTACCGGATTATTTACTTTAATTTTTGACATAGCAGATGCTCGTTTTTTATGGTTAATGGCCGCAAAGATAGCAAATTACAGCCTATAGGTAGTGTGGAGTTTTTGTAAAATAGTGGTTAATTTTCCAACAATTTTGCTTTACAAGTATTATTTTTAAAAATGTATTAATAATGACAAGGCCATCATTTGTTATATAAAATAATTGATTAGAATATTGCCGGTAATGAACATATCTTTATTATAAACGTATAATGATAATAGAACTTTACAACATGAACCTGAATACTAAAAAATATTTATTGGCAATCCTTATCTGCCTGGTTACTTTTTCGGCTAAAGCGCAGCTTGGTTACGAATATGCCCAGTACGATCTTGGTTTTGCGGGCGGATTAAATACCGTGACAGGCGATGCCGAAACACAAACTTCAACCAAATCATTTCATGTTAACTTTAACTACAATGTAAGCCCTTTTGTTAATTATGTATTTGAAGGGCAGGTTGGCGACCTCAGAGGCGGTGATATCAGCACACCAACA
>JAICMD010000069.1 GCA_025929405.1 Mucilaginibacter sp.
AGCAATATCAAATTGGGTTACCGCAATTTGCCAAGGCTGTCATTAATCTGGAAAACGGAAAGAAATTTACCATCATGAATGATGGGGCAACCGTAAATCGCAATAACATCTATCTGCAGGGAATAAACCTTAATAAAAAAGTATATAACAAGCTTTATTTAAACTATGATGATGTGACCAACGGGGGCACATTTGAAGTTTTTACAGGAAGGCTTGCCAATAAAATATTTATGCAGGACCTGGAAAAGCCAACCTCGGCCATAACCGATAATCTTATAGTGCCTAATCCCTACATTGTAATGCTGCAAACCTTCGCTCCGCCTGCACAATTTGAGATAAGGTGTAATGATGCCGACGCCAAAATTTATTATACAATTGATGGTTCGGAGCCTACTGTAAAATCAACTTTTTATACGAAGCCAATATCGGCTGTAATTAATACTACTGTAAAAGCTATTGCGGTAAAAAATGGTAAAAGTAGTTTGGTAACGGTGACTGTAATTGGGAAATAGCATTAATTATGGCCTACGACGAACAATTAGCCAACAGAATTCGCGAAGCATTGGTTGACCAGCCTGATGTTGAGGAAAAGAAGATGTTCAGGGGTATTTGCTTTATGGTGAATGGCAAAATGTGCCTATGTGCCAGCGGCGATGAAATGCTTAGTCGCATTGGCCCTGATGATTTTGAACAGGCATTGGAAACCAATGGCTGCCGCGGCATGATACGTAATGGAAAACCATTAAAGGATTTTGTATTTGTTGGCCCCGAAGCTATGCGTACACAACAACAGTTTGATTACTGGATTAATAAAGCTTTGGTATTTAATAAGTATGCTAAAGCCATCAAAAGTAAACGCAAAAAATAATTTATATCTTTAAACTTCTGCGCCGTTACGTAAAATTTAAGTCTCCCTGAAATTAATTTAACAAATCAACGTTATCAGTTAATTGATATGTGCCTATGATTTTGGGCCATAATTTTACATCTTTACCGCATGTTCAAACGTATACATAATAAATATCTCCGTTACCTTACCATATTCGTCTACTTTGTTATCATTTTCTTCTGCGCCATTGAGCTGAATTTTTTATGGCTTTTTGGTTACACACCTGATATGCAGGATATTAAACAACCCAGCCTGGCAGTAGGCTCACAAGTTTATTATTCAGATGGTAAATTACTTGGACAATATTATCACGAAAATCGTTCACCTATTGAATATAAGGACCTGTCCCCTAACCTTGTGCATGCACTGGTAGCTACCGAAGATGTGCGTTTTTACAAGCACGGCGGTGTTGATTTTTATGGCTTCTTAACCAGTATGGTATCAACCGCTACCGGCGATAAGCGCGGTGGTAGTACCATTACCCAACAGTTGGCAAAAAACTTATTTTCTACCCGTAAAAAAAAATCCCAGGGTTTATTCAGCCACATACCACTGTTACGAACTATTGTTTTTAAATGTAAAGAGTGGATAACCGCTTACAAAATTGAACATGTTTATAATAAGAACGAGATACTTACCCTTTATTTTAATACTGTACCGTTTGGCAATAATTCGTTTGGTATACGTACCGCTACCTTAAAATTCTTTAATAAGGAGCCTAACGAAGTAAACCCTGCCGAGGCCGCTACATTGGTAGGAATGTTAAAGGCTACTTCAACCTATAATCCCATTAATAATCCTGACAAATCCCTCGAACGCCGTAATACAGTTTTGGGCCAGATGGAAAAATATGGTTATTTAAGCAAAGCCGACCATGATCTGTATATTCAAAAACCTATTGGTTTAGATTTAAGTCACGTTGATAAGGATTCTAATGGCGACTCATACATCCGTCAGGCTGTTGAACGCTGGTTGAAAAAATGGTGTACCGATAACGACTATGATCTTTACGAAGATGGCCTGAAAATATATACTACTATTGATTCCCGACTTCAAAAGTATGCCGAGGAAGCAGTTGCCGAAAAAATGAAAATGCTGCAAAAGCGGTTTAATAATTTATGGGGAAACAAAAATCCCTGGCGCGATTCGAAAGGTAATGAGATACCTGATTTTGTATTAAAGAATGAACAAAAGCTGCCTATTTATGATATGCTAAATGTTAAATATAAAGGCGATACTACCCAGATACAGGCTTATTTTAAAAAGCCAAAAAGGATGAAAGTATTTACCTGGAACGGCGAAAAGGATACTACATTCTCAACCATCGATTCGATAAAATATTACGCCCGCATTTTAAATACCGGGATGATGACCCTTGAACCATCAAGCGGTAAAATAAAAGTTTGGGTAGGCGGTATCAATCATAAATACTTTAATTATGATCATGTAAACCAGTCTAAACGTCAGGCAGGTTCAACATTTAAGCCATTTGCTTACTTAACCGCTTTGGACAATGGCTTTACCCCTTGCGATAAGTTTACTGATAAACCTGTATCAATAAAATATAAAGATGGCGGCAAGGAGCAGGTTTGGGAGCCTAATAACGCCGATTTTAAATTTACCTATAATGAAATGTCGTTACGTTGGGCAATGGGTAAATCAGTAAACTCCGTAACCGCGCAGGTTACCGAAGCGGTTGGCTGGGATAAGGTTGTTGAGTACGCACATAAATGTGGTATTGAAAGTCCTTTAAAAGCTGTTCCATCGGTATCTTTAGGTTCAAATGATGTTTCGGTTTATGAAATGGTACGCGCTTACAGCACCTTCCTGAATAAAGGCGAAAAGCTCGACCCGATACTGGTTACAAAAATCACCGATCAGGACGGCAATATATTGCAGGAATTTGGCTTAAAAACCGAGCGGGTTATCAGTGAGGAAGTAGCCTGGCTGATGTTGTATATGTTTAGAGGCGGTATGGAAGAACCGGGCGGCACCTCACAGGCACTTTGGGAATATAACGATCTATGGAAAAATGATAACCAAATAGGTGGTAAGACAGGTACCTCATCTGATTATGTAGACGGCTGGTATATGGGTATCACTAAAGACCTGGTAACAGGTATCTGGGTAGGTGCTGACGATAGAAGCGTGCATTTTACCACATCTGAAACCGGCGAAGGATCGCACACTGCACTGCCTATTTTTGGCAGTTTTATGGAGCGGGTGTATGATGACCCTAATTCAGGTTATACCTGGGGGCATTTCCCTAAACCGTTTACAAAGATCACCAAAAACTATGATTGCCCTACACCAAGGTTAAGGGATACTACCGCAACCGATAGTTTAAGTATGCCTATTGATAGTACCAATATACTGGAGCCTGCCGCAAGCCAGGGTGTGGGAACTTTACCTTAATTTTATACGTACTATATTAAAAGTATTTAAATTTAGCACATTAATCTTATCGCCTGTATGGTAAAGCGCTACCCCGTTATTAGTAAAAGCTTAGTTTTTATTTGCACCGTTTGTTTAACAGCCTTAACTTTTACTGCTAAGGCACAATACTTTGGTCAAAATAAAGTACGATATAAAAACTTAAAATTTAAGGTATATAAAACCCCTCACTTCCAGATATATTATTACCTGGATAACCAAAGCATGATTAAACGCTTTGCGCAGGAAAGCGAACTTTGGTACACGCTGCATCAGCAGGTTTTCAGAGATACATTTAGCAAACCAAATCCAATTATATTATATGCCAACCATCCCGAGTTTCAGCAAACCACGGCTATTGATGGTAGTATTGATGTAGGGACCGGTGGTGTTACCGAAGGATTAAAAAATCGAGTGGTAATGCCTGTAATGGAAAATAACGAGATGACCCGCCACGTTATCGGCCACGAGCTGGTACACGCCTTTCAATACCATTTATTGTTGGGTAAGGCTGATAATCCCTACGAGAATATAAACAACCTACCTTTATGGATGATCGAGGGCATGGCCGAATATTTATCATTAGGTAAAAAAGATGCCTATACCGCTATGTGGATACGTGATGCTTATCTTAACCATGATATCCCCACAGTAAAACAACTTACCGAAAGCAGTAAATATTTTCCATATCGTTACGGGCAGGCATTTTGGGCATTCATTGGGTCAACTTATGGAGATACGGTTATTATGCCCTTCTTTAAAAATGCAGCGCGCTTTGGCGTAGCTTATGGCACCCGCCGCACATTTGGGTATGATGATAAAACACTTTCATCCTTATGGAAAAACTCCATTGAGGCTACTTATAAACCTTATTTAAAAGATACCGTTCAAAAGCCTGTTGGTGAGATGATTATCAGCGATAAAAATTCGGGGAAAATGAATATTGCCCCGGCTGTTAGTCCTGATGGAAAATACCTGGCGTTTTTATCCGAAAAGAATTTATTTACCATTGATCTGTTCCTGGCAGATGCTAAGACGGGGCGGATATTGCGCAAACTCACCAGCAAAGTATCAAATACCCATATTGACGAGTTTAACTTTATTGAATCGGCAGGTGCGTGGTCGCCGGATGGCAAGCGCTTTGCGTTCAGTGTTTTTAATAAGGGTCGAAACCGTATGGTGGTGGTTGATGTAGCCAGTGGTCGTGTAGTTGATGATGTTTCGATGGGTAAAGCCGAACAGTTCAGCAATTTATCATGGTCGCCAAACGGCAAGGATATGGTTTTTCAGGGTTTAGCCGAAGGCCAAAGCGATCTTTACTTGTATAATTTTGACACGAAAGCCATCACCCAGCTTACTAATGATAAATATTCTGATATCCAGCCTGTTTTTTCGCGGGATGGTAAAAAGATCGTTTTTTCGAGTGACAGAACCACCTATGATCATACTACATCGCAGGATATATCCTTTAATTTGGCTGAATATGATCTGGCTACAGGAACAACCACTGATATCAAAATATTTAATGGTGCCAATAATTTAAATCCACAGTACTCATCAGACGGTACGCAGATCTATTTTTTATCAAACCGCGATGGTTTCCGTAATATGTACAGGTACACGCTAAACACCGGCAAGGTTGAGCAAATGACCAATTTGTTTACCGGTATCTGCGGCATTACAGAGTTTTCGCCTGCGTTGAGCATATCTAATAACAACGATATTATATATTCCTATTATCGCGCACAAAAATATTCATTGTATAATGCCAAAGCCAATGATTTTAAGCCGGTAGATGTTGACGGCCAAACAGTAAATTTTGATGCGGCTATGTTACCGCCGTCACGGTCGGTAGGGGTTGATCTGATCAATTCCAATCTCAAAAACTTTCTGGCTTATCCTAAAATATCACCGGCATCAATTACAAATATCCCATATAAGCCACAGTTTAAATTAGATTATCTGGCAAGTACGGGCGTTGGCGTTGGTGTAAGTACCACTTTTGGTGCCGGTTTAGCAAGCGGTGTGCAGGGTGTATTTAGCGATATTTTGGGCCGTAACCAAATTTATGCAGGTTTAGCAGTAAACGGACAGGTGTATGATTTTGGCGGACAATTTACCTATATAAAACAGGAAGGCCGTTGGAACTTTGGCGCAAGCATATCGCATGTTCCTTATCAATTTGCTACATATAACTATGTAAATACAACATATACGCAAAACAATCAAACCATACCTGCTACCGAGCAGCGGTTTGACCTGATACGCATTTTTCAGGATCAGGCAAATTTGTTTACCTCCTATCCTATTTCAAAAACTACCAGGATTGAGTTTGGATCTGGCGTTTCAAAATACTATTACCGGGTTGACAGGTATAGCACTTTTTATGACGCCTCAGGCAATATTTTAGATTATCAGAAAAATCATATATCTAACGATGCTTATAATAATGATCCTGCAAATGGCGGCGCATTATTAAAACCTTTTACAGTGGTACAGGCCAGTACCGCTATAGTTGGCGATAACTCATTTTCGGGAGTGGCTTCGCCTTTGGAGGGTTATCGCTATCGTTTACAAGCCGAATATGATATTGGTACGTACCAGTTTTTTTCTCCGACGGTTGATCTGCGCGGTTATCTGCGTGCAGCGCCTGTAACTTTTGCAGCGCGTTTATACGGTTATGGCCGCCTGGGCAATGCTAATGGTTTATATCCATTATATCTGGGCTACCCGTTTTTAATACGTGGTTATGAGGCACAAACTTTTTATAACAACACCGGCAAACCTACCAATGGCTTTACTATTGACCAGCTATCGGGCAGCCGCATAGCTGTAGCTAACTTTGAGATACGCCTACCTTTTACCGGACCTGAAAAGCTATCGCAAATAAAATCGAAATTCTTTTTCTCAGAGCTGAATGCGTTTTTTGATGCCGGTTTAGCCTGGAACCAGGGTAACCAGATTGTATTTCAAAATGCTCCTGACAAAATAGGCACTGATGCTACCGGTAATACCATATACAATACTAATCAGCGTGTGCCGGCATTAAGTGCAGGTTTATCATTAAGGGTAAATATATTTGGTTATTTTGTGCTTGAGCCTTACCTGGCTATGCCATTTAACCGCAGCGATGTTAACAAACCTGTATTTGGCTTAGGGTTTACACCAGGGTGGTAGTTATAGTATTATTTTGCTAATGTATATTCACCCCAAAAATCAGTAGGATGGTGCATATATTCTATCTCTATACCCGGAGGAGGGTTTTTAGGTACAACCATGCCTGCGGGCCGGCCATCGCTTTTAAATAGTAAAATTACCCCTTCAATGTGGGTAGAACCATTAAGCATAATATTGTAACTAAATTTTTGTTGCTCATTAGCATTTAGCCTCAAATAGTTTATTGGTATAGCCAACTCAAAATTATAGGCTATTTGATGATCAAACTGGGCGCTGGCTTTTATTTCATTATCATTATAAACCGAAATCAGCGTATCGCCTATTGCCGGTATGCCCAATACCCTGATTTCTTTTGCTTTTAAAGCCATTTGTTGGTTAGCTGCATTCATAAATGAGTCTACCTGTTTGCTGCTAACGGTTGAATCTTTAGTTACAACAGGCTTTTGACGAAGATTGAACGTAGGCCAGTTTTGCCTGTCAAATATTGGAAAAGTAACAGATACCCGATGGCTTGTATCGCTTTTATTGCCTGATGGATTTATTGTAAGCACCATACCCGCGTTAATAATTTTTCGTATAACTAACGGATCAACAACATGAACGGCCAGGTACAGGTTTTTATCATCATTTGATAATGTATAAAACAGATCAACATTGGTATTATAAGCTAAAAATTGGTTGTTCCATTCATTTGCTTTTCCATCTATTTTTATATTTAATGGAGCGCGCTGGCCTGTTAACTGAATTTTAGGTAGTTTTTGGGCATAAGTATATGTGCTGATAAAGAATAAAAGGATAACAAATATCTTTTCCATGTGAAGGCTCACTTTATAACCATAAACATACTTAAAAATTAATAGTTACAGATACAGCACCAACAGCATTGAAAAAGGAAAGGGTTTAATAAATTTATTAAACCCTTTCTTCGATAATCTTTATAGCCGGTTTTATTGCCAGCCCCCACCTAACGAACGGTACAGATTTACCGCATTCATAAATATGTTTTTCTTGGTATTGGCCAGTTCCAGTTCGGCATCCAATACGTTGCGCTGGGCGGTAATTACCTCTAAATAAGTAGCTCGTCCCACCAAAAACAAATCGTTTGACACATTAACAGCATTTTTAAGTGCCTGTACTTCGCGCAGTTTAAGCTGATAAAAATTATTATAATTTTCAATGCCGGTTAAACCGTTCATTACCTCCTGATAGCCATTCAATATAGTTTTTTGATAATTATATAGCGCTTGTTTGCCTTCGGCAAGGGTACGATTATAGTTAGCTTTTATACGTGCACGGTTAAATATTGGCGCGGTAACCCCTCCTATTAATCCGTAAACCGCCGATACGGGGTTAAACAGAACAGAAGCATTAAAGGAATTATAACCCACATACGGTGATAATGTTAACGATGGTAAAAATGCGGCCCTTGCCGACTTAATATCGGCATTCATGGCTACCAGTTCCAACTCAGCCTGATGTATATCGGGACGATTAAGCAACAACTGGGATGGTATGCCCGCCTTCAGTGCACCCGGTAATTTAAGGCTATAAATAGAAGTATCCCGGTTAATGGTTTTGGTAAAATCTCCTGTTAAAAACCTTATCTGGTTCTCAGCTTCGGCTATTTGCTGATCGATACTGTATTTTAAACCCTGGGTACGCAGTAGTTGTGCGTTAAATTGTTGTACGGCAAGTTCTGTTGCACGGCCGCCCAATTTCTGTATCTCAATAATATCCAGCGCATTTTTTTGCAGGATGATATTTTTTTCGATAATATCCTGCTCCACATCAAGCGCCAATAACTGGTAATAAGCAATAGCTATCTGCGCAGTTAATGAGGTTACCACTAACTGATAACCGCTGCGGCTAGCTAAAAATCGCGAATAAGCACTCTTTTTTTGATTAATAAGCTTTCCCCAAAGGTCAACTTCCCACGAGCTTTTTAATCCAACAAAATAATCTGGTGTTGGGTTTGGAATATGTTGCTGGCCTTTGATATTTGATGAAAGGTTGGTATCATAATTACCAACACCGTTCATGGTATAATTGCCATAACGTTCCAAACCCGCGGTGGCATTAAACTCAACCGATGGCGTTAACCACGATTTATTGTATTTAAAATTTGCGGCAGCAACCTCTACCCTTTGCAAGGCCGATTGGATATCAGGATTAGCTTTTAAAGCAGTATCAATAAGTTTAACCAGATAGATATCATCAAAAAACTGTTTGATAGGCAGTTTGGCGATGCCGATAGTATCTGTTTTGCCTGCATAGGTTTGCGGCAAGGTCATGTCGCTTTTTATGGTGATGGCTTTATAATTTTTACATCCTGCAACAGCCATCAATATGGCAAGTAATAAAGTATAAGGATGAACAGTTTTATACGTTCGCATAATTCGTTTTAATTATGATGTTTGTCAACTATCAGTTCTACATCAATTAAGTTTTTATCTTTCTTTTTTATTTTATGCCCCATAGTTGCAAATATTACGTACAAACCGGGTATCAATATCAGCCCAAATATGGTACCAAATAACATCCCCCCTGCAGCAGCCGTACCAATTGAACGGTTACCCATGGCACCCGCCCCGCTTGCAATACATAAAGGAATTAAACCTGCTATAAATGCTAACGAGGTCATTAATATCGGGCGAAGCCTTGATACGGCCCCTTCTACAGCGGCCCGCAATATGGTTAAGCCTGCCTTTTGGCGTTGAACAGCAAACTCAATGATCAGGATGGCGTTTTTACCCAGCAAGCCAATCAGCATCACCAGGGCTACCTGTGCATAAATATTATTTTCAAGACCTAATATCTTTAAAAAGAAAAACGCACCGAAGATGCCTGTGGGCAGCGATAATATAACCGGCAGCGGCAGTAAAAAGCTTTCGTACTGTGCCGAAAGTAACAGGTAAACAAATACCAAACAAATGGCAAAAATATAGATGGCCTGGTTGCCCGACAATATTTGCTCGCGCGACATGCCCGACCACTCAAACGTATAACCTTTAGGTAATTCTTTTTCGGCAATACGGTTTATGGCATTTATTGCATCACCGCTACTATAGCCATGTTCGGCATCACCGGTTACCATCGAAGCAGTAAACATATTATATCTCGTTATCTGTTCTGGCCCATGAACGTTTTTTAGCTTAATGAAAGTTGAGAATGGTACCATCTCGCCCTTATTGTTCTTTACCTGTAGTTTTAATACATCTTCGGGTTTGGTCCTAAACTCGGGCGAGGCTTGCACCATTACCTTATACATCTGCCCGAAACGGATAAAGTTTGAGGCGTAAAAGCTACCCATTAATGTTTGCAGAGTTGACATAGCTTTATCAATGGTTATCCCTTTTTGGGCGGCAACCTGTTGGTCAACCTGTATCTCATACTGCGGAAAGTTTGCATCGAAGCTGCTGAACGCCCCCGTAATTTCGGGCGAATCATTAAGCGCTTTTATAAATTTGTTGGTTACATCAGCCGTTTTTTGCAAATCGCCGCTACCGGTACGGTCAAGCACCCTAAACTCGAAGCCTCCCGAGTTACCAAAGCCAGGCACCGTTGGCGGCGGAAAATATTGAATGGATGCATCCTGCAGGTTTTTTGTACGTTCCTCTAATTCAGTGATTACATCATTTACAGACTCCTTCCGTTCATCCCAGGGTTTTAAGCTGATCATTACCATACCATAAGACGCACCGGCAATATTATTAACCAGGTTATAGCCGGATAATGTTGAAACCGATTCGACCGACTTGATTGATTTGCTGGCCTGCTGAATCTGTTTTACTACTTCTTCAGTACGTTCTACAGTAGCACCTGCCGGTGTGGTTACGTTGGCATATATCACACCTTGATCTTCGGTAGGAATAAACCCAGTAGGCAATATGGCGCTTATGCCCCATGTAGCAGCGAAGAAAAACAGCAGCATTACCACCGTTATTACCCTGCGCCCGGCAATACGGGTAATTAATGATGAATATTTGTTGGATATGCCATCATATTTATCATTAAATATTTTGAAAAAGCGGTCGGTAATTCCGGTTTTTTTGCGGTGCGGATCATGCTTTAGCAGGATGGCACATAATGCAGGCGTAAGTGTTACCGCATTGATACCTGATATTACGATAGCTATGGCCAGCGTTAAAGAAAACTGCCGATAAAATACCCCTACAGGCCCGGTCATAAACGCAACCGGCACAAATACTGCCGACATTACCAGTGTAATTGCCATAATAGCGCCGCTTATCTCGCTCATGGCCTTTAGTGTGGCTTGCATAGGTGGCAAATGTTCTTCCGTCATTTTTACATGCACAGCCTCAACCACCACAATAGCATTATCCACCACTATACCTATGGCGAGTACAAGCGCAAAAAGCGTGAGCATGTTGATGGAGAAACCCAGCATCTGCATAAAGGCCAACGAACCAACCAACGCTACAGGTACGGCTAAGGCAGGTATTAAGGTCGATCTAAAATCCTGCAGGAAAAGATAAACTACAATAAATACCAATATAAATGCCTCTATCAATGTGCGGAACACCTCATGGATGGAAGCATCTAAAAATTTGGATACGTCATAATTTAAGTTGTAGGTCATCCCTGCGGGGAAGGATGTTTTTTTCAACTCGGCCATTTTGGCTTTGATGTTATTGATAACATCGCGCGCATTTGAGCCGGGCCGTTGTTTAATTTGTATGGATGCAGATGGCCTGCCATCTGTGCGGGATATCATGCTGTAGGTTGCCGCGCCAAACTCAACATCAGCAACATCTCTTAGCTTTAATACCGAGCCGTTATTATCGGCACGTATTACCAGATTTTTATATTCTTAAGGCTCAATAAACTTACCGGCATAACGTAATACATACTGCAATACATGTGGGTCCATGTCGGCGCTTTGTCCGGTTTTGCCCGGTGCCGCTTCAATATTCTGGTCGCGTATGGCCTGTATAATTTCCTCGGTTGAAATATTATAGGCGGTCATCCTATCAGGCTTTAACCATACCCGCATAGAATATTCCTTAGCGCCCATAATTTCTGCACGGCCAACGCCTTCAATACGCTTAAGCTCCTGCAGAATGTTGATATCGGTAAAGTTGTAAATAAATTTTTCGTCGAGGGTAGTATCGGTACTCATCAAATTAAGGTACATCAGCATACTGTTAACCTCTTTTTCTGTGGATACACCCGCGCGGATAACTTCTTCGGGTAACTCATCAATAACGGTTGACACCCTGTTTTGCACACTCACCGCGGCAAGGTCGGGGTCCACACCTACGTTAAAATTTACTTCGATATAAGTTAAGCCGTCGTTACTGCAAACAGACGACATATAGGTCATGCCCGGTACACCATTTATGGCGCGCTCAAGCGTGGTGGCAACTGCTTTGGCGCAAACCTCGGCATTGGCGCCGGTATATTTTGCGGTTACGGTAACCGTAGGCGGTGCAATATCCGGAAACTGGGTAACCGGCAGGGTAATTAAGGCGAGTACCCCTAAAAGGGTTATAATTAATGATATAACCAATGATAACACCGGTCGTTTGATAAACATATTAAACATAAAAACAGGAATAAAAATGAATAATCAATGAATTGTATAACTCATTGTTAACTAATGTGATCAGTTTTTCATAGCAAGCATAGCTTTATCGGCTGATATTTGCTGTGGTTTAATGATCATACCATCGTGCGCGTTTTGTGCGCCTTCATATAATATCCTATCTCCTGCTTTTAACCCTTCCTTTACAATATAAAATTTATCAAGCCGGTTGCTTGCTGTAAATATCTGCGTATGCAGCTTGTTGCTGCTATCAACAATGTACACGTAGTTTTTATCCTGTATATTAAATACAGATTGCTGCGGTACCATCACTACATTGTTAGCACTATGCTCAATAAATATTTTACCGGTTGCACCATGCCTCAACAACTTTTGTGGATTAGGGAAACGTGCCCTAAAATCAATTGAGCCGGTGGTTTGTTCTATTTCGCCGTCAATAGTTTCTATTTTACCCGGATGTTTGTATTGGCTGCCGTCTGATAGTACAAGCGTAACTTCGTTATTATCCTTATCGGGCGATGTGTTTTTAGTACGCTCGTATTGCAGGTATTCATTTTCGGGAAAACTGAAATAGGCATACATTGATGAAATGTCTGACAGGTTGGTAAGCAATGTACCCTCATCTATCAAACTGCCTGCTTTAAGCGGTATGCGGTTAATAACACCTGCAAACGGCGCCCTTATATAGGTATAGGCAATATGATTTTTTGCGCTTTGTACTGCGGTTCTGGCTTCCTCGATGGTAGCATTGTCCGCAGTTAATTTGGCTTTGGCAACTTCAAGTTCTGATTTTGATATTACTTTTTTATCTACCAATAACTTTACACGCTCAACCTCCAACTCGGTTGCTTTAGCGGCGGCGGTAGCATTGCTTAATGCTGCCTGCGCCCGGGTTAGCATAATTTTAAACTCTTCGTCGTTTAGTTTAAAAAGCAACTGGCCCTGACTTACGGGTTTACCTTCGTCGACATATATTTTCTCTAAAAAACCTTTAACGCGCGAACGTATTTCTATATTTTTAATTGCCTGTATATCGGCTACGTAACTGCTTTTTAAAACCGTATCGGTTATTTGAAGGGTTAATACCGGAAACTGGCTAACCTCCTCCGTTTCACTTTTATCTTTACCATGTAATGTACAGCCGGCTATAAATGATGCGGTGGCCAATATCATCAAAAGATAAATTGATCTTAATTTTTTCATGATGTTTTGCTGAATAATATAAACTACATGCAATGCTTGATTGCATGAATTGATAAGGGCATACCTAACGTATGCAATGTATTCAGAAAAGTATCAGAAGGGTTTATACCGGAA
>JAICMD010000067.1 GCA_025929405.1 Mucilaginibacter sp.
TAATTTTCGCCCAGCTCTGATTGTAAAATGCTTGCTTTAACATGGGCAGTCATGTTTAACCCAATATTGCTTAATAGTCCTTTCTGTTCGGGATAGTTTACCAGTTTATAATCCTTCAAACCGGCCATTTTAGCGGCTGTTTTAATGGCATCATCCATATTGCCCAGTTTATCAACCAAGCCTATTTTAACAGCCTGTGCGCCCGTCCAAACGCGGCCTTGTCCAATGCTGTCAATATATCCTTGTGATTTATGGCGACCAGCGGCTACGGCTTTGGTAAAATCGTCATAGCCGTGGTTAACCTGCTTTTGCAGTATGGCTTTTTCTTCGGGGGTTAGCGGACGGGTAATATCACCCAGATCGGCATATTTACCGGTTTTAACGCCGTCAAAGGTTACACCAAGCTTATCATTAAATAATTTTTGGAGGTTTGGCAAAATGGCGAATATGCCTATGGAGCCTGTTATAGTATTCGGTTCGGCAATAATGCTGTCAGCCGCGCAGGAGATATAATAACCACCTGATGCTGCCAGATCGCCCATGGAAACCACCATTGGTTTTATTTTTTTGGTGAGCGCCACCTCGCGCCAAATCACATCTGATGCCAGCGAACTTCCCCCCGGCGAATTAACGCGTAATACCACTGCTTTAACCTTTTTATCCAGCCTTGCTTTACGGATGGCTTTTGATATGGTTTCGGAGCCTATGGTATTATCATTGCCCTCGCCGCCCGTTATTTCGCCCGATGCATAAACTACAGCTATGCGGCTGCCTGATGGGCCATCTTCGTCCAGATCGCTTTTGGTTTCAGAACCAATGTAATCATCAAGATCAACAGCTTTAACATTATTAGCATAGCTTATGCCTGTGCGTTCTTTTAATTCGGTTAATATCTCATCTTTATATTTTAAACCATCAACCAACTTGTATTTTAAGGCATCTTCAGGCTCCTGTATGCGCAATTGATTGGCATAGTTATACAGCGTATCCTTATTTATTTTTCTACTGGCGCTTATTCCTCCTAAAAAATGATCATATAACGAACCCATATATGATGTTACCTGCAGGCGGTTGGCATCGCTCATTTTGGTGAGCACATACGGCTCAACGGCGCTTTTATAAGTACCTACCTTAATTACCTGCGCCTCTATCCCCAGCTTATCCAAAGCGCCTTTATAAAAGGTTATTTGCGATGAAAAACCCCCAAACTCAATAATGCCTTTAGGGTTGATGTAAATCTTATCCGCAACTGATGCCAGGTAGTAAAAACTTTGGGTATATACCTCCGAGTACGCTATAATAAACTTACCCGATGTTTTAAAATCTATCAGCGCATTGCGTATCTCCTCAACTGTGGCCTCGCCGGCGCTCATTTCGCTCTCGTCTAAAAAAATACCTTTAATATTGTTATCGGTTTTAGCCTTTTTAATACAGGCTAAAATATCTTTAAGGCCAACGGGTTTATCATTATCAAATCCTAAAAAACCTAGTCCCGCAAGGGGGTTATTGGGCGTGCGTTCAGTTACAGTATATTTAATGGCTATTCGCAAAACCGAGTTTGGTTCTACTTTGTCGGCTTTGTCGCTGCTGGCCCCGGCTATTATACCTACAATAATAAAAAAGAAAAGTACAAAGGTTAATATTAACCCGATAATGGTAGCCAATACAAATTTGAAAAATTGTTTCATTAAATACTGTAAATATTATATCTATGCAAACTTAACATTCCGCATGGTATTAAGAGCCTGTTACCCTAATATTTGTTACAACAAATGATGAATGTTTTTTTATTGCTGGGAAGTAACCTGGGCGACAGAAATGCCTATATGCAACAGGCTGTTAAAGCCATAGAGGATGAGGTGGGCAATATTGTTAAAACATCGTCAGTGTATGAAACCCAAGCCTGGGGAAAGACCAACTTTCCCGATTATTTAAATCAGGTTGTTTTGCTGCAAACCGATTTGCCCGCCCAAACCATTCTGCAAAAAATACTGCATATTGAATGGACCATTGGCCGGGTGCGCGAAGAGAAATGGGGGCCGCGTATAATTGATATAGATATTTTATTTTATGGCGATGAGATAATTAACGAACCGTTATTGAAAGTACCCCACCCCGAGTTGCATAACCGCCGTTTTACACTGGAGCCATTGGCCGAAATTGCGCCGGATATGGTTCACCCGGTTTTGCATAAAACTGTTTTGCAATTAAAAAATGAGCTGAGTGACAACTTGATAGTAAAAAAATTATATTTTTGATTATCTAACTAATAACATGGCTGACGATACCCAAGACCTTGATCTTTCATTATTAAATGAAATTGCTGATGGCAGTGATGAATTTATTGTTGATTCGATAACCATTTTTTTAGAGCAAACACCTGTTGCGCTAACCGAAATAGCTAATAATATTGCTACCGGCAATTGGGCCGAAGCGGGCGCGGCTGCACATAAAATGAAACCTACACTTGGCTTTTTTGGTATGTTAAATACCCAGGCAATTATACAACAGGTAGAAACTGAATGCAAAGCTGGCGGTACGCCCAACACAGGCAATAAATTTGCCGAAGCAAAAGCATTGGTTGAAGGCAATATACCGGCCCTTGAAAAAATACGGGCCGAGGCAAGCGCAAGGCTTTAAACCTGCGCTATAGTAAAGGTATAAGATTCCATTATCAGGTTTGCCAGTAAGTTTTTGCAAGCTTCGTCAACTTTGGCGTGTGCTACCTGGGCATTTTCGGCTTCAATTTCCAGCGTAATGTGTTTGCCTATACGTATGTTCTGTATTTCAGCTAAACCCAGGTTTTTCATGCTGCCGGTTACGGCTTTACCTTGCGGATCAAGTATTTCTTTTTTGGGCATTACATCAATTTCGGCCTGGAACTTTGTCATGGAGTGATTTTTATTATTTATTTGAGCTAATGTGACGTTATTTTACGTTAACCTTAGCATCATGTGCTATTTTAAATTGAATAACTGATAAGGCGATATAGATAAATATGATCACCGGTACGGCGGCAAATTTAAAAAATAGTATCAATATTGCCGAAAACAACAGGAGCAAATAACGATAAATATTTTTTTGAAAATCGCGGTTCTTAAACTTGAGCGACATCAGCGGCATCTCGGCAACCAGCAGCGCGCACATAATTACGGCAAACACTGATAGCCCATAAGGATTTAAAATATAATGGCTCAAACCCGGGTATTGCTCCATTATTAGCGGGAATGAGCCTATAAGTATAGCATTGGCGGGGGTTGGTAAACCAATAAAAATTTCGGCCTGGCGGCTATCGGTATTAAATTTAGCCAGCCTCAGCGCCGAAAAAACAGGGATAAGAAAAGCAATAAAATTTAAAAATGTGCTTACTCCGTTAATCTGCGGGGCCTGTAAAAACAATTCGTATAAAATAACCGAGGGCAATACACCAAAGCTCACCATATCAGCCAGCGAATCAAGGTCCTTGCCTATTCCTGAAAATGCCTGCAGTACACGTGAGGCAAATCCATCAAAAAAATCAAATATAGCAGCAAGTATAACTGCATAAGCGGCAACAATAAGGTTTTCCTGAAAGGCAAAAACAATCCCAACACAACCGCTGAACAAATTAGCACAGGTTATTGCATTCGGAACGTGTTTTTTTACTCTCTTCCTCATTTTGGATGTGAAGGTAAATATTTTAGTTGATTGGGTGAGTAGTTGATTAAGTGAATTGGTTAGATATAATCCAATTTTAATACCATATTAACTGCTCACTTAATCAACCTTATAAACACAATCAACACCCTACGAGTTCATCGATACTAAAAACTCTTCGTTAGTTTTTGTACCTCTTATCTGGCTCTGTAAAAACTCCATAGCCTCCTGCGAGTTCATATCCGCCAGGTGGTTACGTAATATCCATATACGCTGCAATGTATCGCGCTCAAGCAGCAAGTCATCGCGACGGGTACTTGAAGCCGTAATATCAATAGCCGGGAATATACGTTTGTTTGAAAGTTTCCTATCCAGTTGCAGCTCCATGTTACCGGTACCTTTAAACTCCTCAAAAATAACCTCATCCATTTTTGAGCCGGTTTCGGTAAGTGCGGTAGCTATAATGGTTAACGATCCGCCATCCTCGATGTTACGGGCTGCACCAAAAAAGCGTTTAGGCTTGTGCAATGCATTGGCATCCACACCACCTGATAATATTTTACCAGATGCAGGCGCAACGGTGTTATAAGCACGTGCCAAGCGGGTAATAGAATCAAGCAATATTACCACATCGTGTCCGCATTCAACCATACGCTTAGCTTTTTCAAGCACGATGTTGGCAATTTTTACATGGCGGTCGGCAGGCTCATCAAATGTTGATGATACCACTTCGGCACGCACACTGCGGGCCATATCGGTAACCTCCTCAGGGCGCTCATCAATCAACAGAATGATCAGGTAAACTTCGGGGTGGTTTTTGGCAATGGCATTAGCCACATCCTTTAACAACATGGTTTTACCGGTTTTTGGCTGCGCCACAATTAAACCACGCTGCCCCTTACCTATCGGCGAGAAAAGGTCCATAATACGGGTTGAGTAATTACCCGGATCAGTAAACAAACTCAATTTCTCAGACGGGAAAAGCGGTGTTAAGTGATCAAACGGTACACGGTCACGCACCTCGGCAGGCACGCGGCCATTAATAGCTTCTACACGTACCAGCGGAAAATACTTTTCGCCCTCTTTTGGCGGGCGGATGCTACCGCGAACGGTATCGCCGGTTTTAAGGCCAAATAATTTTATTTGCGACTGGGATACATAAATATCATCAGGCGAGGTTAAATAATTATAATCAGACGAACGCAGGAAACCATAGCCATCCGGCATAATTTCCAATACACCTTCGTTTACAATAACATTATCAAAATCCATGTTAATGGCCGGTTCCTGGCTCTTTGCCTGGCCATTGCCATTGTTAGTACCACGACGGTCAAATTTTTGATTGCGTGCTTCAGGCAGACGCTCTTCGTTTTTTTCAGCAATTTCACCTTCCTGCAATGTTTCGCCCTCAGCAACCGGAATGTTTAAATTTTCGTTTTCATCATCCTGTGCTACCGGCTCATCGTCGTGCACATCAAACAGATTAGTATCATCCAGCGGAACTTCAACTCGCGGCTTAGTGCTACCTTTTACCGTACGTGTTCTTTTACGGGCCTTGTCGTTATTTTCGGCAGCATCTGTTTTAGGGGTATAGTTATTTTCAACGGCATTTTGCTGTGCCCGGGCCGCTTCAATTAATTGCTGCTGCTCAATTATCGAGCTTATTAATTGTGGCTTACGCAAGTCATCAGCCTCGGCAATACCTAAACTTTTGGCAATTTCGCGCAACTCAGAAACGAGCTTGTCGTTCAATTCGGTTGTATCAGACATGATATGAATTATATTTCAAAAAGATTTTATTTGAGTATTATTTATGGTGTAAAACCATTTATTGTTGATTAAGCCCGTACACAAATTGTTAATGTATAAAGGCAATATTTTGAAAGAAATTTAATTTGCAGCTTGTTTGGCACTATCTAAACCAGGTACTACTTAACAATAACGTGGATTTTAAATTGTTTCTCTTTAGCGCAAGAAAAATTTGTTTGGAAAACAGTGCAATTTTAATTAATATATTTAAAATAACAAAACTTTAAAAAAATATCTTTATTGCTATAACAGTTAAAATATTTTTTAGTTTTTTTGATGTATTCAAAAAATTTAAACATCCCTTCAATGATTTCCCGCACGCAACTGATAGACCAGATTAAACAAAAAAAATCATTTTTATGCGTGGGATTGGATACCGATATTGATAAAATACCCGAATTTTTAAAAAGCTACCCCGACCCTATTTTTGAGTTTAACAAGCGCATTATTGATGCAACTAAGGATATTTGCATAGCCTATAAACCCAACGCTGCCTTTTATGAGGCTTATGGTATAAAAGGATTGCAAAGTTTAATAGCCACCTGGCAATATCTGCCAAAAGATTGTTTAAGTATTATTGATGCCAAGCGCGGCGATATCGGCAATACATCTGATAAATATGCCCGGGCCTTTTTTAATGAAGCATCATCAGGGATGAATTTTGATGCCATTACCGTTACGCCCTACATGGGTAACGACAGTGTTACCCCCTATTTAGCTTATGATGGCAAATGGGTAATTATACTGGCGCTCACATCATCCGTAGGCAGTAAGGATTTTCAATATTTAACTACCGAGGAAGGCTTTGTATACGAAGCCGTAATTAAAAAGGCAAATACCTGGGCCGGTGCCGACAGATTGATGTTTGTAGTAGGCGCCACCAAAAGCACCGAGTTTACTGCTATACGCAAATACGCGCCTGATAATTTTTTACTGGTACCCGGTGTTGGCGCGCAAGGCGGCAGCCTTGCCGATGTTTGCCAATACGGCATGACCAAAGATTGCGGGTTGATAGTAAATGCCTCACGTTCCATTATTTACGCCAGCAATGGCGAAGATTTTGCCGACGCTGCCCGTGTCGAAGCGCTAAGCATCCAACAGCAAATGCAGGCGGAGTTGGAGAAAGCAGGGATTATTTAATTTCGGATTGCGGAAGTTTGTTTCGATAGCTACCGGAATCGGATTTATTTTATTGTCATGCTGAACGCAGTGAAGCATCTTATTCAATTGCAAAGTTAGATAAGATACTTCGCTATCGCTCAGCATGACAAATAGGTTAGAGTGTTAATATGTGCCAGCAATTACCTCCAAAAAGGTTTGGCGACAACCGAACCTTCAAATACTAATCACTGATCAACTGATCTCTAATCACTGACTTACGCCAACGATTCCGACATAGTCCTCATCTGTATCTCAATAATACGCGATCCTGGCGATTGTGTGCATGCCAGCAATACCGCGCCTGCAACATCCTCAGGCTCCAGCATGGTTGATTGGGCTACACCTTCTTCGGTGCGGCCTGTGCCAATAGCAAATTCGGTTTTAACCCCGCCCGGGCAAATAGCGCCTACTTTAATTCCGTGGGGACGCAATTCCTTATCCAATGCTTGCGCAAAACCTACCTGCGCAAACTTGGTGGCGCAATACACCGCCTCGCCTGCAAAGCCATACACACCTGCCATTGATGATAGCATTAAAATGGTACCGCCTTTTTGTTTCAGCATATGCGGAACTACGTGGCGGCTAAATAAAAATGTTGAGCGCACATTGGTATCAACCATAGTTTCGTAATCTTCCAAACTAGTATCAACCAAATCTTTATAAATACCCATACCTGTATTGTTTAGCAGGATATCAATTTTACCCGTAACGGCAAGTGCGGCTTTAACGGTTTCTTCGGCGGTTTTTTCGTCGCGGGCATCGCCAACTACAATGGTTGTGTTTGATCCCAGTTTTTTAATTTCGGCGGTTAGCTCCTCCAATCTTTCGCCACGGCGGGCGGTTACTACAACATGTGCACCTTCGGCAGCTAAAGCAATGGCACTGGCACGACCTATACCCGCACTGGCGCCCGTAATAATGGCAACCTTTCCGGTTAATTTTCCTGACATAATATTATTTTTTAATTGGTTTGATGATTTACCGGCAAGATACAAAAATGTGTAAGTCTCTGCATTTAGACTTACGAAGTTTTAAAAACTTCGTAAGTTTTTTACTCACCGTATTTACCCTAACATCACCATCCGCTCAGGATAGCGGGTGGCATAATTATGTACCATGGTTTTGATATAATCATTGCCGGGATATGGGGTAAGATAATTTTTAAGCTGATGCAAGTTGTCTACTTGAAAATAATGCGAAATATAACCCATGCCATAAAATTGCCCTTTCTCTATCAGTATGCAGCTATGCTCATCGTTAGTGCGACCCTCATCGCGTATAGCATAAGTGGGTAATGCCCCGCGCAACTCATTAAGTGCATGGTTTACCTTTTGGTTATAGTCTTCAATAGTTTGGTTGCCGGCGCAGGCACAAGTTTCGCCATTAGTACAGGGCTGGTTATTTTTTTGGATAAAGCATAATTTACTGCATAAACCAAAATCTTCTATCAGCCTGTTCAGCAAATTATAGCCTTCCAGCATACTGTTGCAGGTATATAATGTTTCGTTGCCTTTGCGGTGTTTATCAATGGCCAATCGTAAATATCCGCGCTGATCTTCAAAAGCGTATAAACCGTAAGCATGTTCAAAGCGTTTTAATGACCGGTTGTACTTTGGCCAAAGGCGCTTTATTTCCACAGCTTCCAGTACAAAAGCAATCAACTCGGTACCGCATTGCTGATAGGTGATCTGATGAATATTGCGCATAAATTCCTGCCGTTGCAGGCCGGGGTTATTGCCTGTAAAATGGCTGCATACGCGCTTTTTAATATTCTTGGCTTTACCAACATATATTACCTTGCCTTTGGCATCATGAAAATAATATACGCCCGGTGTATATGGCAATTGCTCAATAGCGCTTTTTGGCAAATGCGGCGGTAATACCTGCTCTTTTGAATTTTGCTTTAATGCAGCATTAATATGATTGTTGACATCATTTTGCAGTAACAGTGTAAATAATTGCGCCGTTGCATCTGCATCGCCCATAGCACGGTGGCGGCTTTTATTTACAATATTTAGATGCGTACATAGTTTACCCAGGCTGTATGACGGCAGCCCCGGCATAATTTTGCATCCTAAACGCACCGTACAAAGTTTATTGGATTGTAAGGTATAACCGGCAGTCATCAGGTGGTGACGCACAAACGAGTAATCAAAATTTACATTGTGTGCCACAAATATTTTGCCGTGCAGCAGGTGATAGATATCAGCAGCAACATCTTCAAAGCCGGGTGCATCGGCCACCATTTCGTTGGTAATACCCGTCAGCGCGCGAATGTAAACGGGTATTTCCCTGCGGGGATTAACGAGCGTGTTATAACGATGGGTAATTTTTTTACCATCATGTATGCAAATAGCAATTTCGGTAATGCCATTGGCACTGGCATGCCCCCCCGTAGTCTCAATATCAACAATTGCATACATGGATGTAAATGTAGCAACATTTGCTAATATTATTAGTTATAATATATAATTTAATTATCAGCGAATAACCGCTACATAACCTGTTACCGGTTTGCTGTTAACACCGGTTATAATATAGTAATAAGTACCTTCAGGAACTTTACCACCATTATGCCTGCCATCCCATGGAATAGGATAGTTATATGAAAAATACACACGTGTACCGTAACGGTTTAAAACCTCAACCGTAGTTTTGGAATATGTATCCAGGTTACCAATATTCCAGGTATCATTTATACCATCATTATTAGGTGTAAAGGCATTAGGTATAATAATGGATGCAGGGTTAATTGTAATTACTCCGTTAACATAATTAAAACTATAATTTTGCGCACTCCCTCCACTTACCGTTATAGGATATGTACCCACGGCAGATGCCTGTGTAACGGCAGTTGTAATTGTGGGTTTTGTAATAAGCTGTGCAACGCCTTCATTATTAACAAAGCCCGAATAGCTTATAGTAAGTACCGGGTTAACATCGCCATAAATTTTGCTTTTATTATCGGCAATAACTGTTAAAATTGTAGGCGTAACATTTATATTGGCCTTCTGGTAACTTATTGTATAATTAGTAGGCGTAAATGTGCCCCCCGTAATTAAAGAGGGTGTTATTGATGCACCATAAATACCAACAGTATCAGTTGCAGTTGCCCCGGCGCCGTATATAATAGTAACACTGCCGGTTGTTTCGCCGTTTTTTAAACCGGATGCAATATAGGCAGTTATCCCCGGGCCGCCCGTTAATACTTTCCCATATGTTTTGACGATATCATTTGCCGCTATTATTAGCGGAGCACGTGTTATGGTACTTGCAGGGATAACGAAGCTTGAAAAACCGGCAGCACTAACTAAACTGATGGTACCTGAATATGTCCCAACAGGTGCAGTTTGCTTTAAACGTACATATACGGTCATTGAATCTAATCCGCCCGGGCCGCCAATTGTTATTACCTTATTGTTGCTATTATCAACAAAATGAGTACTGTCACTGCTAATTTCAAACCCATCAGGCAGTTTAACGTTAACGCCATTGGCGGTACTTGTGCCATGCATGATAAAACTGGTTGTAGAAGACGGCGTACCATAAACCGTACTTAAAGGAGGAAGCCTGGCAGGAGGTGGTGGAGGGTTAACGGTTATACTAAAAGTTATGGTACTGCAACCAAGTGATTTTACAAAACTCCCCAACGGAATTGGCCCGGCCCCTACATCAACATTAGCTATAGTATAAGAATCTAAGGTATTAATAATTGATACCCTACCGGGCAGACTACCATTATCGTAAGTTACATACAACAAACTACCATCGGGACTTAGTGAAAGACTTGACAACTTACCGTTACCTGATGATTGATTGCCGTTACCAACAATAGAAATTTCTGTATTGGTAGCAGTGTTAATAACTGCTATAATATTTATATCAGCAAGGGCCAGATATATCTTGGTACCATCAGGGCTGATGGCTATTCCATTAGATGAATTGCCGCCGAAGTATGTTGCTTGTGATGAATTATTTAATATATCAATTGAAATAAGATTAGCTGAGGTACTTTCGGTCATATAAATACGCTTCCCATCCGGGCTTATTACAGCGGCTGTGGGCGTTGAGGCATTAGTGGATATATTGCCTGAAACAGTGTCGTTTGCAGTACTGATGATTGAGATCCCCCCGGCATAAATAGCATATATTTTGCTCCCGTCAGGACTGATTAAAATTATCTGTGAGGTATGCCCGATAGAAATAGGTGTTATAGCCCTTGTTATTGTATTAATTTTCCAAACATCATTTGAGCCTGAATTAGCTACATATAAATTATTTCCATCAGCGGTTACAGCAATACCCAATGGTACCGAAGCTCCCTGAACAACAGCCGAAACACTATCAGTTACTGCATTAATAAAAGATATAGTTCCGGTAACCTTATCGGTAACATACACTTGTGTTCCATCCGGACTAATTGCTACGCCTATAGGGCTTACCCCTGTTTTAATAGTGCTAATTACCGATAAGTTGGGGCTTATTACTGATACTGTACTATCTGTTGAGTTGGGCACGTAAGCATATCCCAGTGGTATTGCGGTAATATTAGCTGTTAAAGTAGTTGTAGTATTGTTAATTGCCGTAAACGAGGCAATGTTACCCAGGCCGTTTGCAGGTAAACCAATTAGCGGGTTATCATTAATCCAGCTATAAAAACATTTACCCGCCGGGAAGGTAACAGATTGGGTTATTGAGCCTGGGTTAACTACTTGATTACTTTGTGCTTTTAAAACAACAGGTAGGTAAATGAGTGGTATAACATACCATATCAGTATTACCATAAGCTGTTTTAAAGGTTTCATCTATCTAATGTACATGTTGTTATGTATTATAGCAATAATTACCTTAGTTATAAAGCATTACCGGTAAGCTTAACAATATAACACTACAAAAGTTAGCGAATAACTACAATATAACCGCCAATAGGTTTTGCATTAACACCGGTTATAACGTAATAGTAAGTTCCTGCCGGTACATTTTTACCATGATCGGTTCCGTCCCATGGTATAGGGTAGTTATTTGAATAAATAACGGGCAACAAAATAATGAGGAGGATATGTCCTACCCAATACAAAAATTGCCGGTTCAAAGGTTTCACGTTCCTAATTTACATTTAGTTTTAAATTATCGCAATGATTAATATCCAGGCAGATAGCAACAAAAAAGGAGGTCAGATAATCTGACCTCCTATATATTTAGATAAATTATAATTAATCCCTGATCACTGATCAACTAACCACTATTTTCCCTTCTTAGCCTGCATTTGTTGCTGCTGACGCATCATTTCTTCCATTTTAGCGGCAAAGCCTGATTTTTTCTTTTTGCCTTCGGGTTTCTTTTTGTTTTCTTCTATTTGGGCATGTATCTTTTTATCATCAACCATCAGCCTGATAATATATTGCTGCAGGAAGGTGAACATATTGGCCAGGAAGTAATAATAATTTAAGCCTGCCGGATAGCCATTCAGCGCCCCCAGGAAGATAATAGGGGTTATATAACCTATATATTTCATCTGGCCGCTTACGCCTGATATTTGATTGTTAAAGTAAGTATATATCAGGGTTGATATGGTCATCAGCAAACACATCAAACTCAGGTGATCGCCCAGGAATGGTATAGAGAAACCGAAGTTGATAAACGAATCATAGGTCGACAAATCGTGCATCCATAAAAAGCTTTGTCCGCGCAGCTCAAATAATCCCGGAAAAAAGCGGAAAAATGCAATAACAATTGGCATCTGTATCAACAAAGGCAAACATCCACCCAACGGGTTTACACCTGCTTTTTTGTAAAGCTTTAAATATTCCTGCTGTATTAATGTTTGGTTATCCTCGCCCACTTTGGCTTTTATCTCATCCATCTCGGGCTTTAACACACGCATTTTAGCCATTGACAGGTATGATTTATAAGTAAGCGGCGACAATACCAGTTTTAATATTACCGTAAGGGCCAATATAATCAACCCGTAATTCCAGTTAAACTTGGTTAATACGTTAAAAACCGGTAATACCGCATAACGGTTAATGTATTTTAACGGTCCCCAGCCCAGGTTTATTTGCTTTTCTAAACCATTACCTTCGGCTTGCAAGGTTTTGAACTGGTTAGGGCTAAAATAAAAGGCTAACGGATAGGTACCATCTGCATTGCGGGCGAGTGTTAGGTTTGCCTTAGCCTGTTTAATATCCTTATGGTTACTGGTATCGGAAATAATGGTTAGGTTTGATTTGCTGAAACCATCCTTACTAAGCAACACACTCGAAAAGAAGTGTTGTTTAAATGATATCCATTTTAATTTTTTATCAGTAATTTCTTTCTGATCATCCTTGGTATCGCCAAAATAATCAAAATCATCATTGGTATCCATATATTGTACCATACTGTATTGATGATCTAACGTTGCGCTTTTCTCTAACCTGTGCAAGCTGCTTTCCCAATCAAGGTTAATGGTACCGCTATTTACAATTACATTGTCCAGATTAGTTGGTTTAATGACCAGACCTACCTTATATCCTTCGCCCTTTAAGCTGTATATATAATCAATATACTGTGTTGGACTATAACTTAAACGCATGGTTATAGATGCCGAATCCTGCCCGGCAATGTTTAAGCCGGTTGCACTTGGCGTAAAATAACGCTCGTTGGTATTTACATTGGCATTACCCGCCGCAAAGCTGAAACCAAATTTATTTGCATCGCCATCAAATAATATCAGCGGCTTTTTATCAAATGTTTTATAGTTTTTTAGCTCTACCGAGTAAATACGTCCGCCACGGGTGCTTAATTTTACGCGGATATCTTTATTTTCAATTGTAATTAAGTTTTCCTGCCCGGTAA
>JAICMD010000134.1 GCA_025929405.1 Mucilaginibacter sp.
GGTTTATGGACAGGCGGCACAACCCGTATATTATTATGGGCCGACCCGGAATATGCAAAGCGGTTTGTTAACAGCCTTGATATTTACGATAGCTACGGATTTGATGTTGCCGAACCGCTGGCTACTAAAATGGAATCGCAGCCGCACGATGCGCAGCCGTTTGAACTGCTTAAAAAGCCTTATCAATATTATGATTGGGAATTTGAACGTTACTGGCACTTCTATCAGGTGTTTGGGCGCATGGGCTATAACCCTAACACATCAGCCGAAGTTTGGCATAATGAGTTTGAGCAGCATTTCGGCAAAACGGCTGCCCCTGTAATCGAAGCAGCCCTGCATAAAGCCAGCACCATATTGCCGCGTATAGTTGCAACCAGCTATCCTTATAGCTATTTCCCCACCACCCGCGGCTGGGCCGAAAAACAACGCATTGGCGACCTGCCAACTTATGCTAAAAACGAATCGACAGATATACAACAGTTCGCCGGGTTTGATGAGGAAGCACAGCTATTGATCAATAATGGCGAAACACCGAAAATACTGCCATCAATGAATAGCTTATGGTTTGCGCAAACATCAGCAAGCCTTAATCAGCTTATAAAAAATGCCGAAAGTGCTATGGGTAATAACAAGAACAAAGAGTTTAACTCGACCATTGTTGACCTTAAAATATTATCAAACCTGGCGCTTTATCATTCGAGGCGCATTCCGGCCGGGGTTTATTATTGCCTGTGGCAGCGTACACATGATGTTGCCGCTTTAGACAGCGCCATAGCTAACGAGAAAAATGCCATTGCAGCCTGGCAACAAATTGTTAATGTAGTCGGTGATGTTTATACGGATGATATTAAAATGGGCCTTAACCACACCTCAAACGAAGGCGCAAAAATGGAACTTACCGGAAGTTGGAAAACTGAGCTGGCATCACTAAAAAATGACCTCAAAACTTTAGAAGATAAAAGGAATAATTTAAAACCGGATAATCCGGCAAAGCCTGCTCCGCATTATAAACCTGCCACAGTAACTTATAACGGGCAATTCTTTTACATCAGTCATATACCCGTAACCCATTCAAAAGCGGGTAGTGCAATTACGCTTACTGCAAAAATAACCGGCAATGCAGGAATAAAATGGGTGCATTTACGCTACCGTAGCGTTAACCAATATGAAGATTATAAAACACTTGATATGAAGCCATCGGCACAAAAAGATATGTACACAGCTACCATACCAGCCGATCAGATAAACACCACCTATAATTTGCAATACCTTATTGAAGTGATGGATAATAAAGGCAGGGGCGTTATTTATCCTGATCTGAATAAAGAAACGCCTTATGTTGTGGTTAAACTTGACCGATAATTTTTTATATGCTTTATTATACCCAATTGCTTTTTATAAAAAGGGGCCAGGAACAAACATTTAATTTGTTTGAAGAAAGGTACTCCCTCTTTTAAAAAAGCATAACGGCCAACTAATTTATCGTACAAGTTTGGATAAAGGGCATGTGTTAGAGAGTTTGATAGGAACACCCGACGAATTACATATCATCATATTTGCAACTAAACAAGATTTCATTAACTATAAAGATGATGATGAAAGGCTACAGTACTTGCACCTCAAAGAAACATCAATAGAAAAAACCATTTTAATAGAGGGCGCACTTTTGTAAAGCTATAAGCAACGCCATATTAATATAGGCGTATTGCTATAAAAGCATTACATGAGTAAATACTTGTCTTCCTTTTAGATTTTATAGCAATTATATAGAATCGCTTCGTTCTTCACTATGACACTTTAAAGTAAAAAGGCGGCCTAAGAAATCAGACCGCCTTTTGTTATTTGGATATTATTACTTTTTAAAATGATCGATGATCAAATTGGCAAGCTCAACACCTATACGTTCCTGCGCTTCGTTAGTGGCAGCGCCAATGTGCGGTGTTAATGAAATTTTTGGATGTTTAATGATTTCTTCGCGTGGGGTTGGCTCATTGTCATAAACATCTAAAGCAGCAAAAGAAACCTGGCCGCTGTTTAATGCATCAACTAAAGCCAACTCATCAATTAAACCACCGCGTGAGCAGTTAACCAAACCAACTCCTTTTTTCAAGCGAGCCAATTCGGCGGTGCCAAATAAAGCTTTGTCGACAAACGGAGTATGTAAGGTTATAAAATCAGCTTGCGCAATGATCTCGTCAAGCGTAGCAGTTTTAACAGCTACATTAACTTTAGTACCGCCGTTACCTAATACAATCTCCACCTCAGGGTTAAAAGGAAAAAGATCGTAAGCGATAACATCCATACCTACACCGATAGCAATTTTTGCTACCTCGCGGCCGATACGGCCAAAGCCTACAATACCTAATGTTTTACCGCGAAGCTCAACGCCTTTGGCATAAGCCTTTTTAAGATCGTTAAATTTGGTATTGCCTTCAACCGGCATTTTGCGGTTACTATCAGCCAAAAAGCGTACGCCATTAAATAGATGACCAAACACCAGTTCGGCAACTGATAATGAAGAAGAAGCGGGTGTATTATACACGCCTATTCCTTTTTCTTTGGCGTATTCAACATCAATATTATCAACACCTACACCACCGCGGCCAATAAGCTTAAGGTTTGGGCAGGCATCAATTAACGCTTTACGCACTTTAGTAGCGCTGCGTACGGTTATACCATCATAGTTTTGCAGTTTTTCAGGTAGTTCATCCTGTGGTATATTGTTGGTATCAATTATAAAACCGGCATCTTCCAACATTTTTTTTCCTATTGGATCTATACCGTCATTAGCTAATATTTTGATCATGGCTTTAGTCATTGGTCATTGGGTCATTAAGTCATTGACCATCGTAAACAATGACCTGATGACTAAATGACCTAATGACGTTAAAAAATTATTTATTTTTCTCAGCAAATTCGCGCATGGCATCAATCAGCACGTGTATGCTGGTGATTGGCAATGCATTATAAATTGAAGCACGGAAACCACCTACGCTACGGTGACCTTTAACACCTACTATACCTTTTTCGTCGCATAGTTTAAGGAAAGGTTTTTCAAGCTCCGGATTTTCCATTACAAAGCAAACATTCATATATGAGCGGTCTTCCTCGGCAGCTACTGCTTTAAACAGTGGATTGCGGTCAATTTCCTCATAAAGCACCTTTGCTTTTGCTTCGTTTTCTTTTTCAATTGCTGGTACACCGCCTTTTGCTTTTAACCATTTAAGGGTAAGCATTGATACATATATGGCAAACACCGGCGGGGTATTATACATTGAACCACCTTCTATTTGTGTTTGATAGTTAAACATAGCCGGTATTTTACGACCACTTTTGCCTAAAATATCATCCTTAACAACTACCAGCGTTGTGCCGGCAGGACCCATATTTTTTTGCGCACCTGCGTAAATAATGCCAAAATCAGCAACTTTTATTTCGCGGCTGAATATGTCTGATGACATATCGCAAACTACCGGTACAGGCGACGGGAAAAATTTGTGCAACTGTGTACCATAAATGGTGTTATTTGATGTGATATGGAAATAAGCCGCATCAGCAGGTATTTCAAAATCTTTAGGAATGTACGTAAAGTTGCTTTCTTTTGATGTAGCAACTACCTGTGCTTCGCCAAAGTATTTTGCCTCTTTAAGCGCTTTATTTGCCCAAACTCCCGACTCCAGGTAAGCAGCTTTGCCACCATCAGGCAGCAGGTTATAAGGCACCATTGCAAACTGTGTGCTTGCGCCGCCTTGTAAAAATAAAACAGAGTACCCTTCAGGTACGTTCAGTAATTCTTTTACCAAAGTTACTGCTTCAGCCAGCACGGCTTCAAACTCCGCCGAACGGTGCGAAATTTCAAGGATAGATAAGCCTGTTCCATTAAAATCTACAACCGCCTCAGCAGCTTGTTTTAAAACCTCGTGTGGTAAAATGCCGGGTCCGGCACCAAAATTATGTTTCATATAATTTATTATTGAGTTTTGTCAAATAACCTACTTGGTCTTTTGACGGGGCGAAGTTAGGCATTTTGACAAAATTTTATACTATTAATTTACCTTTTTAAAAAATTATACAAAAAGCCGACAATTACGCCGTTCAATTTAAAACATTAAAAAAATGATATAGTTTTATTAACAGACTTGCATACAATTAAACCGCCGATTTTAACTGGGCAATGGTTACCTTCGGATCAGCAGCCGAGAATACCGCATTACCGGCTACCAATACATTTGCCCCTGCATTAATCAATTTCGAGGCGTTATTTACGCCTACACCGCCATCAACTTCAATCAGCAAATCAGGATTACTAAAACTGCTTAACGAACGTACATCATGCAGCTTTTTATAAGTATTTTCAATAAAACGCTGTCCGCCAAAACCCGGGTTTACTGACATTATCAATACCAGGTCAAGATCATTAATAATATCGGCCAATAGTTTAACCGGCGTGTGCGGATTAAGCGCAACCCCTGCAGTGCATCCCAACTCCTTTATCATCTGTACCGTACGGTGCAGGTTTGGGCAAACCTCATAATGCACGGTAATATTTGATGCACCTGCATCGGCAAAAGCTTTAATGTAACGCTCTGGCTCTACTATCATTAAATGTACATCCAGTGGTTTTTGAGCATGCTTTGCAACCGCTTCCATTACCGGGAAACCAAATGATATATTAGGTACAAACCTGCCATCCATAATATCCACATGTATCCAATCGGCCTGGCTTTGGTTAAGCAGTTCCACATCGCGTTGCAGGTTACCAAAATCAGCAGCTAAAATTGATGCGGCAATTAGGTGGGTAGTCATGTTTAGTGATTAGTGTTTGGAGATTAGTGATCAGTATCTATCATTAATTATTACCAAAGTTAATTATTATCCTACTAATCTCTAATCACTAATTAACTAATCTCTATCTTAGTCACAATTCAGCAACAGGTCATAATACTTCTTCATAAGTATTACATCATAATTTATCAGAGAATTATATGCCTCGGCAACCAATTCGTTCAAAATTGATGCACCGAGTTGTCCACCACCATTGGGGATAGATTCGTAGTAAGTTATCAGGTCCTTTACCCTTATTATTTCGTATAATAACAACTGTACCAAATCAGCTTCGGGACCCGACGGCGAACCAGATGTGTTGCTATTATTTAAAAAATCTAAAGGATCATCTGGTTTAGAGGTCATTTCAAATTCGGCTCGGCTTTACCTTCTAATTAACTGCTATGTACTATAAGTTTTAAAAAATGATTTTGTTTTAAAAAAATTCAAAATACCTTTTAAACAATAAAAGCCTTTAAAAAAGGCTTTTATTGTTTAAACAAATATAATTATTATTTGGCACTTTCGGGTTTAGGCAGCAACACCTTGCGCGAAAGCTTTAACTTGCCTTGCTTATCAATATCCAGCAATTTAACGCGTACCTCATCACCAACTTCAAAAATACCGTCCATGCTTTCAAAGCGCTTATGGTCAATTTCCGAAATATGCAGCAAACCATCTTTACCCGGCATAATTTCAATAAACGCACCAAAAGGCATTATTGATTTTACTTTACCTTCGTATATCTCGCCAACCTCAGGTTTTGAAGCAATGGCTTTAATACGGCCTACAGCAGCATCAATAGATGCTTTGTTATCGGCAAATATCTGAACAACGCCCTGGTTACCTACCTCTTCAATTGAGATGGTAGCACCTGTTTCGCGCTGCATTTCCTGTATTATTTTACCACCCGGGCCAATTACCGCACCAATAAACTCTTTGTCTATTTTGATGGTAACTATACGCGGCGCATGTGGTTTGTAATCTTCGCGAGGGGCAGTAATGGTTTTTGCCATTTCGCCAAGGATATGTAAACGGCCATCTTTTGCCTGGTTCAAGGCGTTAGTTAGTACTTCCCATGAAAGACCGTTTATTTTTAGGTCCATCTGTACAGCAACAATACCGTTTTTGGTACCTGTTACTTTAAAGTCCATATCACCCAAGTGATCCTCATCACCTAAAATATCCGAAAGGATGGCATATTTGGTACCCATTTCGTTAGTGATCAAGCCCATTGCTATACCCGATACAGGCTCTTTTATTTTAATGCCTGCATCCATCAAAGCTAATGTACCGGCGCAAACCGTAGCCATTGATGATGATCCGTTTGATTCTAAGATATCAGATACCACGCGGATAGTGTATGGGTTTTCATCATCAGTAGGCAATACTTGCTTTAACGAACGCATTGCCAGATTACCGTGACCGATTTCGCGGCGGCCCGCTCCTCTGTTAGGACGAACCTCGCCGGTTGAGAAACCAGGGAAGTTATAGTGTAATAAGAACTTTTGGTATCCGTTGATAAACGCACCATCTATCATTTGCTCATCATCCTTAGCGCCCAAGGTAACTGAAGTTAGTGATTGGGTTTCGCCACGGGTAAATATTGCTGAACCATGAGCAGCCGGTAAATAACCTACTTCGCTCCATATCGGGCGAATTTGTGTAGTAGTACGACCATCTAAACGTTTGCCTTCATCCAGTACCAAATTACGTATAGCATCATACTCTACATCATGGTAATATTTTTTAGCCAGGAATAAGGTAATATCATCAATCTCACCTAAAGTTTCTATAAACTCATCACGTACGGCTTTAAATTTAGCAGCGCGTTCTTCTTTGGCAGATGCAGAACCTGCAATAGCATATACCTTATCGTAGGTAGCTGCATATATGGCTTTCTCTAATTCGTCATTGCTATGCTCGTGGCTGTAAACGCGTTTTTCGGTTTTGCCGGCTTCAATAGTCAGTTCTTTTTGCGCTAAACATTGTACTTTAATAGCGGCATGTGCAAATTTGATGGCCTCAACCAATTCATCTTCCTGAATTTCTTTTGATTCGCCTTCAACCATGTTGATATCATGCTCGTTACCGGCTACAATAAACTCTAAAGTTGCATTGGCTAATTCGCTTAAACGCGGATTGATAACCAGTTTGCCATCAATTTTAGCTACGCGTACTTCAGATATTGGGCCGTTAAACGGAATATCAGAAACAGCTAATGCTGATGATGCTGCCAAACCGGCTAATGCGTCAGGCATAATATCTTTATCAGCAGATATAAGGGTAATCATTACCTGTGTATCGGCATGATAATCTTCGGGGAACATTGGGCGCAAAGCGCGGTCAACCAAACGCGAAATTAAAACCTCATAGTCTGATAAACGGGCCTCGCGGCGTAAAAAACCACCCGGGATACGGCCCGTAGCGGCGTATTTCTCCTGATAGTCAACAGATAGCGGTAAAAAGTCCACCCCTTCTTTTGCTTCGGGTGATGATACTACAGTAGCCAACAGCATGGTGTCGCCCATTTTTACTACTACCGAGCCATTAGCTTGTTTGGCCAGTTTTCCGGTTTCAATCTCAATGGTGCGGCCGTCACCTAAATCAATAACCTTTTTAATTACATTTAAACTCATCTTGTTTTCGTTGTGATATGCTTTTCATCTTTCGGAGCACATCGGTTTTTTTATAGTGTGTGTATTGTTGCGTAAAGTAAAAAAGCCATCTCCTAAAGAGAGACGGCTTTTTGTAAAAAATAAGTTTAAGTTACTTAATGATATCCCTAAGCTGTAAAGCTTTGATGATAGCACGGTATCTTTCAATATCTTTTTTGTATAGGTAAGCCAACAAAGCACGACGCTTACCTACCAGTTTTTGTAATGATAGCTGGGTTGAAAAGTCATGTTTGTTTTTCTTTAAATGCCCGGTTAAGTGTGCAATACGGGTGGTAAATAAGGCTACCTGTCCTTCGGCTGATCCTGTATCCTGCGGACCTTTGCCATGTTTTGCGAAAATCTCTTGTTTCGCCTCTGTACTTAAATACATTACCTGAATAATATTAAAGCGTGAATAATTAATTATTTGTGGCGCAAAGATAGTTTAATAATTCAAAATTAAAAAGTTAAAATTCAAAAGGTTGGTTGTTGGAGATTAGAGAGTATTTGAACGTTGCTTAGTTTAAAAACAAACTGTAAAAAATAAATGTTACCAAATTGGTAACATTTATATATATTTGTATCATGCGAATTATTGCAGTAAAAACATTGAAATTATATATAGATGAATTTCATCAAGCCGAACAAGCACTACTGAGTTGGTTTGACGAAGTTAATATTGCGCAATGGAACAATCCAAACGAATTAAAACTGCAATATAAAAACGCATCGATTTTAAATAACAAAAGAGTTGTTTTCAACATACATGGTAACAGCTATAGGCTAATAGTAGATGTTGAGTACCGACTAAAAATTGTGTTTATTGTTTGGTTTGGCACCCATAAACAATATGATAATATTGACTCTAAAAATATAAGTTATGTTAAAACCCATTAAAACCGAAGAGCAATACGATGCCGCCTTGGCTCGTGCTTATGAATTGATGCAGAAAGATACTAAAGAAGGATCTGCTTTGTCAGACGAATTAGAAATACTAAGTATTTTAATTAAAGAATACGAAGCTTTTCATTATCCTATCGCATCGCCAAATCCTTTAGAAGCCATAAAATTCAGATTGGATCAAATGAATATGTCTGAAAAAGAATTGGGAGATATATTAGGACATCGTTCACGTAAATCAGAGATTCTATCCGGAAAAAGAAAACTAAGTCTCGCTATGATACGCAAGCTAAACGAAGTTCTGCACATACCTGCTGAAGTATTAATACAAGCTTATTAATTAAAAAAGGGCACGGTTTCCCCGTGCCCCACACTAAAACAAATTGAACTTTTAGGCAATTTATCTTTATCAGCTTACGCTCCCATTTTTTTAAATAGTTTTTGATTAGCCCTGTTATGTATAAACCTATGTACCATAGCATAAATAATAGGCAGTATCAATAAGGTTAGTATGGTAGAGGTTACCAAACCGCCAATTACTACAATAGCCAGTGGTTTTTGGGTTTCGCTGCCTATGCCAGTTGATATGGCTGCAGGCATTAAACCTATGGCGGCCACCAATGCGGTCATAACCACGGGGCGCACACGCGATACAACACCGTCCAATATAGCCGTATCCAGGTGCATGCCTTCTTCAAGGTTTTTACGGAATACTGATATTAATATCACCCCGTTTTGAATACATACACCAAACAGGGCTATAAACCCTATCCCTGCCGATATACTGAAATTTATACGTGTAATATGCAGCGCCAAAATTCCCCCTATCAAGGCAAAAGGAACATTTAAAA
>JAICMD010000282.1 GCA_025929405.1 Mucilaginibacter sp.
GGTATTTGACCGTATCCGTGAGTTCCTTGATGCACATCATTCAAAATCAGATAACCCTAAAGAGGTTATTAATAACGCTATTAACAACACTTTAAGCCGTACTATTATTACTGCCTTAACCGTATTATTCGTGTTAATAGTATTGTTTATATTCGGTGGTGATGTTATCCGCGGGTTCTCGTTCGCGTTATTGATAGGTGTATGTTTTGGTACCTACTCATCAATTTGTGTGGCAACCCCGGTAATTATCGACTTTGGTAAAAAAGACCTTAACTAGGACTAGGATTTATAAGATTAATAGATTTTAATATTAAGCCGGCTCAAGAGCCGGCTTTTTTTGTTTCTTGTCTGAACTTAGATTTATAGAATTTTAGGATAGTAGGATTTATTCCTACTTTTATCTTATAATCCTATAATCTTAAAAATCTTAGTTCAGACAAATGCAGCACGAAGACCTCACCCATAAAATTATCGGTTGTACAATGAAAGTTCATACTGTGCTTGGCTGTGGATTTCAAGAGGTAATATATCAGAGAGCACTTGCAATTGAAATGCAAAAGCAGGGTTTAGCTTTTGCAAGAGAATTGGAAATGACCATTTTTTATGATGAGATAGAATCGGCACCCGACGTGTCGATTTTTTGTTGATGAGAAAATTATGGTTGAATTAAAAGCCGTGTCCGTGTTAGATGACTTGCATCTGGCACAGGCCACCAATTATCTGGAAGCCTATAATTTACCTGTGGCCTGCTAATAAATTTTGGCAGTAAAAGTATGACATTTAAGCGCATTTATAACTCAAAACATCCTGATAATGCCGAGTATAAAATCAAAAAATGGGTAATTTATAGTTAACGAGATAATTAAATCCTAAAATCCTCGTATCCTAAAAATCTTAGTCAACTTTGGAGCTTTTTTTGTTATATACTATTTACATTCATAACTCACACTATATATGGCATCAGCAAACAACTCAAAATATCCTTTAGTATTAATTATTGGCGGTGGCTTTGGCGGGTTGGAAGTAGCCAACCAGCTTAAAGATAAACCTGTTGATGTTTTAATGCTTGATAAGCATAACTATCATACCTTTCAACCCTTGCTGTACCAGGTAGCTACTGGTGGTCTTGAGGCCGAATCGATTGCTTTTTCATTACGCAAAAACTTTGCCGACCAAAAGAACTTCCGTTTTCGCATTGCCGAAGTATTTAAAGTTAATGCCGATAAAAACAGCGTTACAACCAGCATTGGCGAGATAGATTATGATTACCTGGTGATTGCAACGGGATCAACCACCAACTTTTTTGGCAACAAAGAGATAGAAAAATTTGCCATGCCAATGAAATCCATCCCCGAAGCACTTAATTTAAGATACCTGATATTGCAAAATCTGGAAGAGGCTGTGCGTACGCCTTCAAAGGAGGACCGCGAACCACTGTTATCATTTGTATTAGTTGGCGCCGGTCCTACCGGGGTTGAACTGGCAGGTGCATTGGCCGAGTTGCGTAACCATATCCTCACCAAAGACTATCCTGAACTGAAAAAAGAAGAAATGAAGGTTTACCTGGTAGATTTTTTACCGAAAGTATTGGGGCCTTTTTCAGAAAGTGCTTCAAAAGCGGCTAAAGATTTTTTGACCAAAATGGGTGTTGAGGTATTACTGAATGTGAAAGTTGAAAGCTATGATGGCAATGAAATTAAATTTGAAGGCGGTAAATCAATCCGTACTAAAAATGTAATATGGAGCGCCGGTGTTATGGGAGTTGTACCCGAAGGTATAGCCAAAGAAAATATTGAGCGCGGTAATCGTTTAAGTGTTGATACGATAAACCGCGTTAAAGGCACTGAAAATGTTTTTGCCATTGGCGATGTGGCCGCAATGATAACTGACGAAACACCTAAAGGGCATCCGGGTGTAGCACAGGTGGCCATACAACAGGGCAAACATGTGGGCAAAAATATTATGCATATTATTAATGGCGAACCTACGGAGCCGTTTAAATACAATGATAAAGGATCATTAGCTACCATAGGGCGCAACAAAGCAGTGGCCGATTTGGGTAAAATACGCTTTCAGGGATTTTTTGCCTGGCTGGTATGGATGTTTGTGCACCTGATTTCGCTTTTAGGCGGCCGTAACAAGGTTATTGTGTTTATCAACTGGGTGGCAAGCTATTTAAATAATAATGGCGGCAACAGGCTTATAATACGCAAGTTTGAAAGGGAAGAACTACCAAAGAAAGATAAGCAGGAATCAAAAATCGATTAATATTAATAAAATGTCATTGCGAGGAAAGAAGCAATCTATAAGCTAAATAAGTCAAGAAGATAAATGTTAGTTAAAAAAAGTTATTATGGAAAATGATTGGCAAGCGCAGAGATTGCTTCGTTCCTCGCAATGACGCAAAAATAAATTCGAAATCAACCAAGCACCATTTTATAATGCCTTATTCCGGCTTCTTCAAACTCGGGGCCGGTGGGTTTAAAGCCAGCCTTTTCATATACTCCCATGGCTTGTATTTGCGCGTGAAGGTAAATATAATCAGCATCAGCGGGCAGGTCAGCTAAAACAGCTTTTACCAACTCCTGCCCTACGCCCATACCTCTAAATTGTTTTAATACTGCAAAGCGTTCCAGCTTATAACCTTTGTCAGTTTTGCGCCAGCGGGCGGCGCCTGCAGGCGTGCCATCAAATGTTGCTAAAAAATGTACGGATTCATCCTCATGCTCCCATTCCAATTCGGGCGGGCAGTTTTGTTCAACCACAAATACCTGGCGGCGTATGGCAAATGCTTTTTCCAAATCTTTTTGATCATTTATCCGGTTTACGAACATCATTTTTGGCCTTTGAGTTTTTATAATGTTCTGTTGAACGATATCCGGTTACTTTGTTATTATGATTTGCGGTAGCTGCATCAATGGAATGTGTACAGGTAAGATCATCCTCTTTTTCGGCCAGTATAGATAATTGTGCATAAAACCTATGTAAATGATCTAATTCAGCTTCTGAAAGGTTTTCTATATCAACCATCCGGTTGCTGGCCCCCTGGTGCGATGCTAATATTTCATTCAGCTTCAAATGCACCGCTTTTGAATCTTTGTTCTGAGATTTTTGAATCAGGAACACCATTAAAAAGGTAACTATGGTGGTGCCTGTGTTAATTATAAGCTGCCACGTATCCGAGTAATCAAATATTGGCCCTGTAAAAATCCATACCAAAATTATTGTTAATGCAATTATAAATGCTGCAGAACTGCCGGTTGCATTAGTTGCCCAGTTTGAAAATTTTTCAAACAAATTACTCTTTCTTTTAGCCATAGCCATAAAATATATGCCAATCTAACCCAAAAAAAGCGCCAATGTTTTGCATTGACGCTTTTACGTTCAGTTTTTTATTGATGGTGGTGCATTACATCCACCAATCAGCTACTATTTACTACAATTTATCCGTAGCGTTTATACAGTTCAGGTCTTCAAATGCGGCTGTTAACCTTTTAACAAAGTTTTCTTCGCCTTTACGCAGCCAAACACGCGGGTCGTAGTACTTTTTATTCGGAGAGTCCTCGCCTTCAGGGTTACCTATCTGATGCTGTAAATAAGCTTCTTTAGATTGGTAATAATCTTTTATACCTTCCCAAAACGCCCATTGCATATCGGTATCAATATTCATTTTTATAGCGCCGTAGCCAATCGCTTCGCGTATTTCTTCCTGGCTTGATCCTGAACCGCCGTGGAACACAAAGTTGATAGGTTTTTCTTCTGTAAGGTTAAATTTCTTCTTTACATACTCCTGCGAGTTATGCAATATTTTTGGTTGTAATTTAACATTACCGGGTTTATAAACACCATGCACGTTACCAAAAGCAGCAGCTATGGTAAAACGCGGACTAACTTTTAATAAATGCTCATAAGAATAGGAAACCTCTTCGGGTTGGGTATATAAACGTGAGCTGTCTACATCGCTGTTATCAACGCCATCTTCCTCGCCGCCGGTTACGCCTAATTCAATCTCAAGGGTCATGCCCATCTTGGCCATACGCGCCAAGTATTTGGCTGATATTTCGATATTTTCTTCAATAGGCTCTTCCGA
>JAICMD010000199.1 GCA_025929405.1 Mucilaginibacter sp.
ACGATCCGGATTTGGATATTGACGAGAACTGCGTAATGGTACTTAAAACGGTAGGCCCTGTGGGTTACCCGGGTATGCCCGAAGTTGGTAATATGCCATTGCCTAAAAAACTATTGGATAAAGGCGTTACCGATATGGTGCGGATATCAGACGGCCGTATGAGCGGAACTGCTTTTGGTACCGTTATCCTGCACGTATCGCCGGAGTCGGCCATTGGTGGCAATTTAGGTTTGGTACAAAACGGCGATATGATAACACTGGATGTGCCTAAAAAGCTGATCCAGCTGGAAGTATCAGACGAAGAATTGGAGGCCCGCCGCAAAGTATGGCAGGCACCACCTGCAATGGCCGAGCGTGGTTACGTTAAAATGTATATTGACACGGTACAGCAGGCAGATAAAGGTGCTGACCTTGGCTTCCTGGTAGGTGGCTCAGGCTCAAAAGTAACCCGCGATTCGCATTAAAAATTAAATTAACTATGGCCCTTGTTATTGTTTTTTTATGTGTTGTAACCCTTGTAGTATTGGTTACCTGGGCAAGGATCAACACATTTTTGGCTTTTCTGCTGGTATCAACCATGGCGGCTTTGCTGTTAGGCATGCCGGTAAATAAAATAGTAGGTTCAATAAACAAAGGTATAGGTGATACGTTAGGGTCATTAGTTATTATAATAGTGTTAGGCGCCATGCTGGGTAAGTTGGTAGCCAATAGTGGCGCTGCACAAAAAATAGCGGCTGTGTTAAAAGTATTTTTTGGGCCTAAGTATGTTACCTGGGCCATGACTATTACCGGCTTTATTGTGGGTATACCGCTATATTATAATGTGGGATTTGTATTGCTTATCCCCATCATATTTTCGGTAGCCTACAATTATAAATTGCCTTTGGTTTATATAGGCTTACCCATGTTAGCCTCACTATCGGTAATGCATGGATTTGTACCTCCGCACCCATCGCCTACTGCATTAGTAGTACAGTTTCATGCCAACCTCGCCAAAACATTTATATACGGTATAATAATTGCCGTCCCGGCAATTATTATAGCTGGGCCATTGTTTGCTGCAACCTTAAAAAATTTAAAATCAAACTCGGTAATAGCACAGCCGCAAGAAATTGCGGCGGATAAATTGCCCGGCATTGTTAATAGCATCTTTTCGTCGCTATTGCCGGTAATATTAATTGGCATAACTACTTTAATAGCTAAATATACAGGCAATCATCCACGCATTCATGATATTGCCTTGTTTTTGAGTGATGCCAATATGGCCATGATAGGTACCATTTTTATTGCAACTTATAGCCTGGGTATTGCACAACACAAAAAGGTAAGCGAGGTTATGGAATGTTATACCGAAGGTGTAAAGGATATTGCCATGATACTGCTTATTATAGCCAGCGCGGGCATATTAAAGCAAATTTTTGTTGATAGCGGGGTAAGCACCCAAATTGCAGTTCTTTTAAAACAAATGAGCCTGCCTCCGTTGCTTTTAGCCTGGATAATTACAGCTATATTAAGATTATGCCTTGGGTCAGCTACCATTGCGGGTTTAACTGCTGCAGGCATTGTGTATCCGTTAACATTAAACAATGCCGTAGACGTAAATTTAATGGTGCTTTCGGTAGGGGCAGGCAGTTTGTTTTGCTCGCACGTTAATGATACTTCATTCTGGATGTTTAAAGAGTATTTTGGCTTATCAATGAAAGATACGTTTCGCTCATGGTCATTAATGGAAACGCTGGTTTCTATTATAGGCCTTATCGGCGTTTTATGTATAAATATGATGCTTTAACTATTAAAAATGTAGTTATCCTCTTTAAAGGCGAAAATTCAATTATAAAGGTTTCAAAACATCTGTCAAATTACACCTGCATTAATATTGTAATAATATTATATATTCAAAATACTGAACGTCAATGAATTATTTTTTTTAAAATAGATTATGAATTAAGTTATTTGTTTATATATATTTATAAAACCATTATATAAACCATTTTTAAACCGAATATCAAATAGGGGAGGCCATTTGCAGCTATTGCTGTACCTGGCCTGAAATATCATTTGATTAATTTCATTAATATGGAGAAGTTAAATACTGTTATTGGAGCAGAGCAAGAGGAAAGTGATATGAAAGGCGCTACAATAGCACTTAACTCCTGCGATACGCAAAGTGACCAGGAATTATGGCTTTGTTTCAGAAATGGCGACCACAGCGCTTATACTACCCTATTAAGAAAAAACGCAAATATATTATTTAGCTATGGATGCAAGTTTTCAAAGGACGAAGACTTTATAAAAGATTGCATACAGGATGTTTTTTTTGAGCTTTGGAACCGCCGCGAAAAAATAAGCCAGGCGGCAAACGTACGTGCCTATCTTTTTAAATCATTACGACTTCGCATGTTCCGCGAACAATCCAAATGGACAAACTCCGAATCATTTGAAGATAGTTATAGTTTCCTGTTTAAAGATGAGTTTAATATAGAATCGCATCTTATACAGGAGCAAACCAGTAAGGAAATAAGCAGTAAATTACAAACCATATTAACCACTCTTACTGACAGGCAAAAAGAAATATTATACCTTCATTTCTTTGAAGATATGGACCATGCAGGCATTGCACGCATTATGGGATTAAACCGCCAATCTGTATATAATTTGCTGTATCGCTCAATAATTACCCTCCGTAAAAAAGCAGAATTTATCAATTTCTTTTAATTTTATTTTGCTCATTATCACCAGTTTACGCTATATTTTAAATTTGCAAAAATAAACGCACAGGTTTATTGAGTAGATTTTTGCTGTTTGTGCATATATATTGTAACAAACCCGCTATAAACAAATTTCATGACCAAGTACAGCGCTTATAGGGTAGAGGATTTTCTATTGGATGAATCTTTTATTGAATGGGTATTAAACAATTCTGAAAAAGAAGCTATCTTCTGGAATGCGTGGGTTGCCGCGCATCCGGCAAGTGTACCTGTGGTTAATTTAGCGAAAAAAACCTTACTGGCTTTACATATCCAGCCTGCACGGCAGTTAACCGATGAAGAATTAGACCAAATGATAGGCTTTGTTGAGGCAAAAACACAATCTGCGCGGTTTGAGGCTTCCGGTGGTGTATATAAATTAATCAGAAATACCTGGTTCTCATACCCGGCAGCCGCCATACTGGTTGCTGGTTTAATAATCGGAGCTGTCTTTTTTAATAAGGCAAATCAAACTACTATTAATGCACCGGTTGCTAAGGTTGTTACAAACAGTATAAAAACTATTGCAAACCACTCGGCAATTAACATGGTTATTAAGCTGGCCGATGGATCTTCTGTAATTTTAAAATCAGGCAGTAGTTTAACCTACCCTACTATTTTTACCGGCAAAAACAGGTCTGTTTCTTTAAGCGGGGAAGCATTTTTTGAAATACATAAGGATGCTTCACATCCGTTTTTTGTTAATAGCGGCGAATGGGTTACAAGGGTAGTTGGCACCAGTTTTACTGTTAAAGCATCCAGTACTACCAAAGAGTATAAAGTAGTAGTTAATACCGGTAAAGTATGTGTATCAAAAAAGGACAAAACCGGTCGTTTAAACACTGCAAAAAGCAACCAGATATTTGTTACGCCTAATCAGCAGCTAACCTACACCGTTCAAAAAAATATTGTAAAGCAAAAATTAGATAAACCACTTATGCTTTCTGAGGACGTATCTAAAGATATTTTTACATTTTACGATACTCCTTTAAACAAAGTTATAGCCACACTTGAGCGTGCTTATAATGTTAATTTTATATATAACGACAAGGAAATGGGTGGCTGCCCATTAACAGCATCATTGGGTGATGAGCATTTATTAGAGAAACTGGATCTTATATGCAAAACCTTAAATGCTAAATACTATATAAACGAAGATGGTCAAATTATTATGCATGGCAAGGGTTGCAATGCTACCAATTCAAATTAAACTTACATTAAAACCAACTTAAAATATGAGATAGAAAATTACTTAAAATCCAAAAAAAATCGACAGTGTTTCGGGACACTGCCGATATAATTCCCTCAAATTCTTCGCTGAATTTTAAAAACAATTAAGTAATTGTTTATAAGGGGGTTTTTGTCAAATCTTTAACCAATTTAACATTAACAAAATTATGAAAAAAAAGTCATTAACCTTAGTAATTATGCGTATTACTTTAGTTTATGCTACTCTAATTTTTTCTCTCGGCACTTCCTTTGCAAATAATGTGATTGCGCAAGTGGGCCTTGATAAACAAATTACCTTAAATGTAGCCAACAATGAGTTCGGCGCCGTGCTCAATACCATTCAAAAACTTTCAGGAGTAAAGTTTGCATATAGCTCTGCAATAATACAACCGAACAGGAAAATCACAATATCTGCCAATAACAGAACTGTTGGGAGCATATTAAATGAAATTTTGCCGCAATTAAATCTTACGTACGATGCTTCGGGCAACTCGGTTATAATAACCAATATTATCCCCAAGCAAGCTGCATCTACATCAGTAGTTGCTCAAACTGTAACAGGTAGGGTAACCGATGATAAGGGCGAAACGTTAGTTGGTGTTAACGTAAGCGAAAAAGGCACCAGAAACGCTGTGGTAACTGATATCAATGGCAATTACCGTATTAGTGTTGCCGGCCCGGCTTCAACGTTAGTATTTACTTATGTAGGTCATCAATCTGTAGAAGCTGTTGTGGGTAATAGGTCAAGCGTAAATGTAACGCTTACATCACAATCTACCGCACTTACCGATGTTGTTGTAACAGCGCTTGGTATAAAACGCGAGGCTAAAAAAGTAGGTTATTCAACAACAAGCGTAAACCCAGAAGAACTTGTTGTTAACCGTAGCAACAACGTAATGTCTTCACTGGAAGGTAAAGTAGCCGGTTTAAACATTTCTCCGCCATCTGCAGGTGCCGGTGCCAGTACCCGTATACGTTTACGTGGACAATCAGCATTTAACGGTACTAATAACTCTCCGCTAATTGTTTTAAACGGTTTGCCGTTTGATCAGAGTGCACAGGGCGCCAGCGGTAATAACAGTACTGATAATGGCGATGCTTTATTACAAATTAACCAGGATGACATCGAATCAATGACGGTGTTAAAAGGTTCAACCGCGGCAGCTTTATACGGTAGCCGTGCTGCCAACGGCGCTATCATGATAACCACAAAAAGCGGCGCCAAAAATTCAAAATTTGGTGTTGAGTTTTCATCATCATTTGCTGCCGACCAGGCATTAGATTATAATAACTTCCAAACCTTATATGGATTTGGCACAAGTGGTAAAAAACCTTCAAATTTGGGCGAGGCTATTTCAGGTGGCCAATACAACTGGGGTGCTTTAAATGATGGCTCGCCTGTTATTCAGTTTGATGGGGTTACAAGGCCGTATGCAGCAACGCAAACAACCCACCAACGTATTCTTGATTATTATCGTCTCGGAAGGTCATATACCAATAGTTTAGCGTTTACAGGTGGTAATGCAACTACAAGTTATCGTATGTCTTACTCAAACCAGGATGCACTTGGTATTTCCCCTGTTAATGATTATCATAAAAAAGTATTCAACCTGGGTTTAAACAGCAAAGTTACTGCCAAGTTAAACACTACGTTTAATTTAAACTATGCCCTTGAAAACAATAACAATCCGCCGCAAGTTGGCGTACAGGGTCAAGGTGCTCCAAACTTCTTTTATCGGATGTCTAATGACATTCCGCTTGAAGCATTTCAGCAAAGCGCGGTTGATCCGGGCGGCTATGAGCGTGTATCCTCGGGCTTTGGAACTACATTGCTGAACCCATATTATTCAAACCCGATACAATTTGACAGAAGTACCCGCGACCGTGTGTTAACTACAATTACCGCAAGATATGATTTCTTCAAGTTTCTGTATTTACAGGGCCGTATAAACTATGATTATAGCAATAGTTCCGGCGAATCAAATACTCCAACCGGTTTAGGTTCAGGTGGTCAAACCTTGCTAAACAGTGCAAAAACTGCATACAATGGTGGTTATTCAACAAACACAAACTACAATAAGGATGTTAATATGGACTTCTTATTGGGTACAAACAATCAAAAAATCGGAGACTTTAGTGTTGAAGCTACCGTAGGTGGTAACTCACGATCTGTTAATAGCCACAACTTTAATGAAAGTGTAACTGATTTAAACGTTTTTGGACTATATAGCATTGGAAACGGTGTAACAAAAAACCTGGGCTATGGCATTAGCAGAAGCAAGGTAAACTCATTATATGGGGTTGCTGATTTTGGGTATAAAAACTTCTTATATTTAACCGTTACTGATCGTACAGACTGGTATTCAGTTTTAACATACCCAACAGGTAATAAAAATTACTACAACTACCCTTCAATAAGCGGCAGTTTTGTATTCTCAGAATTATTACCTAACCTATCATGGTTAAACTATGGTAAGTTGC